>JAGYOO010000008.1 GCA_018399295.1 Candidatus Omnitrophota bacterium
TCTCGCCGCAGCCATTAAACACAAGAACAGCCGCAAGAAGAAATAACAAACTACGATCTCTGCCCAGAGACAGTCTATTCAGCAGATTGGGGAAGATCACCGGTATCAGTAAGCGGCTCTTCGGATGGAGAACCTTTAATCTCCGGTTCAGCTGCCGGCGTTCCGGTTGTCGGATTCGCGTCTGACGATGCCGCAGGAGCAGCTTCTTCTCTACTCTCAGGCTGGACATTTTCGGTTGCCGGCTCCTGTTCCTGGGGCAGAATCTGATTGATCTGTTCTTCTGTCTGCTCCCGCTGCAGTTCCTGTTGTATCACGGAAGAACCCCGCTGTTGAGTGCTTAAAAACGCCAGACTCAGGCTCGTAATCATAAATAAAATTGCTGAGGCCGCGGTAGCTTTGGTCAGGAACGTACCTGTCCGGGAACCGAAAATAGTCGTCTGGCTGGAGCCGCCACCGCCAAAAACTTCGGAGATCCCATCCCCTTTGCTTCCTTGGATCAGAATGATAAACACCAGAAACAGAGAAACTATAATGTGAACCACAAGTAGAAAAGTATACATCAATATCCTCCTAAACCTTCACTTTTTCCGGGGGCGCACAACTTGCCCGTTCGATTAAATCGGTTTCCAACTTTTTCTTTACCGGCAGAAGTTCTTTCCCCTGCGCAATCCGATGCAGAATCTCCAGCCCTAACCGGGCCATTTCGGCAATAGGCTGACGAACTGTAGTCAGCGGAATCGGACTGTAAACATTAATCGGATTGTCATCAAATCCGACTACCGACAGTTCTTCCGGAACCTTGATCCCGATATTTTTAGCGACATCGATTACCTCCAGCGCCATGATGTCACTGGCGGCAAAAATCGCGGTCGGCCGCTTTTTAAGCTTAAGGAGCTGTTCGGCAACAATCCGAGCGGGAGTCCGCAGAAACTCTCCCTTTTTCACGTAATTACCGTCATAACTAAGTTTTTCACCAGCCAACGCGTCCTGATACCCCCGCAGACGGTCCCGTCCGGCTTCAGTATTAAGGTCTCCGCAGATCGTCGCGACGCGGCGATGGCCCATCCGAAACAGATAGCGCATAAGACGCAGCGTCGCCCCATAATTATCAACCCCGATACAGTTTAACGGCTCGGAAAAACTGTTGTTCAAAACAACATATGGAATTCCACTACGAATCAGCTTATCAAGGCTGGCCCGATCCCGATCGATATCCCCGAACACCACTCCATGAGACAATTTCTGATTCAGGGCCGGAGACGTAAACCAATCATCATGACGTTGGCGTTCGGTTAAATGGATCAGCAGATCAACCTTAAGACGGCTGGACGCGGAACTGGCACCGCGAATAACCTCCTGGGCATAATAAGAATGAAATATGTCTTCAAACCGTGATACAACAAGTGTATAGATCATATTTTTCATCAGCCGTTCAGTTTTTCAACCGCTTCTGCCATTACCTGTGCATAAACTTTTTTAAAGGGAATTCCTGTTTTTTCAGAAATTCTGCGGCAATCGGAGTATTCAGGCGAGAGATTCACTGCTTCTTTTTCTTTGTAGCCGATTTTAACTTTAACAATTATCCCATATTGGGTTTTAAGATTCAAGATTTTTCTGGTCAGTTTTCTCCGAAACAATTTCTGCACGCGTACTCCCAGCGTAGTAGTCTCGGAAAAAATTATATCAATAAGCCGGTCCAGAGATTCGGGTACGGCCTGGACCTGCAATAATACCCCGGGTCGCGACTTTTTCATAATTATCGGGATCATACAGACATCCAGGGCGCCGGCGGCCATCAGCTTCTCCAGAACCACCTCAAACATGCTTCCCGGCATATCATCAATGTTAGTCTCGATCTGAACAATCCGGTCGAGATATTTTTTTTCAATGCCTGTTCCGATTGTTATTTGCAGCAGATTAGACAAAAATGGATTTGTATGGGTTCCGGCACCATACCCGGTTTTTTCCACTTTAAATGAAAGTGGTGGTTGTCCCGCCTCCTCAGTTAAGGCGGCAATAATCGCGGCGCCGGTCGGTGTTACCAGCTCATGCTCAACCCGCGGTTCATACCGGATAATGCGTTGCTTAAGAAGATGCAATGCCGCCGGGGCTGGAAGCGGAAACACCTCTTCAGCGGACTTAATCGTACCGCTTCCGATTGTTACCGGAGAAGCAAATACTTTTTCCACCTCTAAAAGTCGTAACCCAGCAACGCAGCCGACTATATCGATTATGGTATCAATCTCTCCCAGCTGATGAAAATGAACCTTGCTTAGCCGGCACCGGTGCACCGCAGCCTCAGCCCGGGCTAACTTAAGAAAAACGGCCTTAGCCGCCTTCCGGTCCTTTGGATGGATCCGGGACGCGTCCAGCAGACGACTTATACCCTCAGGATTTTTTACCTTAAGATGAGAACCACTGGTCTTTATATTTACCTTGATTCCCTTTATATGTCCGCGTTTTACCAGAGTGGGGCGTAAGCTGAACCGGCCGATCTTCAGTCCCGCCAACTCATGTTCCAGTTCTGAAACCCGCAGACCGCAACCCAGCATTGCCCCCAGAACCATATCACCGCTGATCCCGGAGGTGCAATCAAAATAAGCAATCTTCATTTTATCCATTGAATTATCTCACTACCTGTTAAAATACAAGCAGTTAGGTATTATAAACAGGTATAGATGAAAATACAATCTTTATTTTAAGAATTACCGGGAGACCATAAAAAAAAAGGGGAACTTAAGGCAAAAGCAGCTATTTATTATTGATCAGTCCCGCCATATAACCCGCCCCGAAACCGTTATCAATGTTTACACAGCAGACACCGGGTGAACAGCTGTTAAGTATCGTCAGCAAGGGGGCAAGCCCGGAAAAGCTGGCCCCGTACCCGACGCTGGTAGGCACCCCGATTACAGGTTTTTTAACCATTCCGCTGACCACGCTGGCCAAAGCGCCTTCCATCCCGGCGACCACCACAATAACACGTGCCTTACGCAGAAGCTCCTGCTTATCCATTAAACGATGGATTCCCGCGACCCCCACGTCATAAAGACGCTCAACCCGGCTTCCCATCAACTCGCTGGTTACCGCAGCCTCTTCCGCCACGGGAACATCGCCGGTTCCCGCGCTTAACACCAATACCAATCCCCGGGAAATCCGGGGGTTCTTTCTCACATAAACCAATTTTGCCAGAGGATTAAATACAGCTTTAGGAGAGAGTTCCCGGATAACCGGAAAAACCTCTTCGGAACAGCGAGTAAGCAGGAGAGTATTGTTATTGGTGAGAATACATTGAGCAATGCTTCTAATCTGATCAAGACTTTTACCCGGACAATAAATGACTTCCGGAAATCCGCGCCGTTCTTCCCGCCCGATATCTATCCGGGCGGTATAGACCCCGTTTTCTCTTAAATCGGCGTTTTTAGCCTTTTTCATTCCCTGTTCCAATGCACCGAATGAACCCCGGGAAGTTCGAGCAGCATTGTACTTATACGCTCCTCTTTGCCCGGTTGATTATACAACCTGAGCTGAAAGTCAATCAGATACCGGTTCTGGCCTTTTTTAGTCATCTCCAGATCCTTCATTTCACCACCAACATCGGTGAATATCTTTCTGATCTTGCACAGCTGATCCATTCCTCCGGTCAATTCAACGGAAAGGCTATGAAAAACACTGCGCTTGATCCGGCCTTCAAGATGAGACAAAGCAAAAAGTACAATAAAAATTATTGCCGTGGTGATAAACGCGGCGCTGTAAAAACCGCTTCCAACTGCCAGTCCCACCCCGGCCACGCTCCAAAGCCCCGCGGCCGTTGTAAGTCCTCTTACTGAAGCCCGGAACCTGATGATCGTTCCGGCGCCAAGAAACCCGATTCCGCTGACAACCTGCGCCGCGATCCTTGCCGGGTCAGCTCCATCCTCTGCCATCGCTAATGACGTCAACATCATCAGGCATGACCCCACTCCAACAAGAATTGTTGTCCTCAATCCGGCAGCGCGACCGTGCAGTTCCCGCTCATAGCCGATGATTCCGCTAAGCAACGCTGCGGCCAGAAGCCGCAGTCCGATCTGTTCAAGTCCCGGCATCATTTCTTTAAATAAATAGAGTCTGGTTACGTTCAGAACCGATAGAGATCATCTCTACCCGGGCGCCCACCAGCTTTTCCAGCCGCCGGATATACCCGCGCGCGTTTTTCGGAAGTTTGGAAAACTCTTTTATTCCGGAGGTATCACTTTCCCATCCAGGCAATTCTTCATATACCGGTTTTGCCTTCCAGAGCACCTCCAGATCCGCGGGGTAGCTGGTATAGGTCTTACCACGGTAACTGTATGCCACACAGACCTTCAGCATCGGCATTTTATCCAAAACATCGAGCTTGGTAACTACGATACCGTCAAGACCGTTTACATTAACCGCGTGCCTTACGCCAACCGTGTCGAACCAGCCACAACGGCGAGGCCGACCGGTCGTCGCCCCGAACTCTTTCCCCCGGCTGCGGATATTCTTCATCAGTCGGGAGGTAAATTCAGTCGGAAACGGGCCTTCGCCCACCCGGGTCGTGTACGCCTTTACCACGCCGATCACCTTATCGATCCGGGTCGGACCGACTCCGGTTCCAACGCAGGCCCCACCGGAAGTAGAGTTGGATGAGGTCACAAAGGGATAGGTGCCATGGTCAATATCAAGAAGCGTTCCCTGCGCGCCTTCAAACAACACCTTCTTCTTTTTCCGGATTGCCTCGTTGATAACCACTGAACAGTTTACTACCAGAGGTTTAATTCTCGCGGCGAAGCGGATATAATCGCGGTAAATAGAGTCAAAAGAAAATTTATTGTAGCCATAGACCTTCTGGAATATGGCATTCTTCTCCTCCATATTACATTCGAGTTTTTCCCGGAAAAGTTTGCGGTTGTAAAGATCCGCGACCCGGATGCCGCAACGCGAAAACTTATCAGTGTAACACGGACCAATACCTTTTCCAGTAGTTCCGATCTTCGTCTTCCGGAACTTCTCTTCCCTCAACTTATCCAGCACTTTATGATAGGGGAAGATCAGATGAGCTTCTTCGCTAATCAGGAGATTTCCATTAACAGAGATCTTCTTCTGCTTCAGATAATCAATCTCCGCCAATAAGGCTTCAGGATCGATTACAACTCCGTTGCCGATTATACATATCTTCCCCTTGTGCAAAATTCCCGACGGCACCAGATGAAGAATAATCTCTTCATTGCCAACGACTACCGTATGTCCGGCGTTATTACCTCCCTGATAACGGACCACATAGTCCGCGTCCCGGGAAAGAATATCGATGATTTTGCCTTTTCCCTCGTCACCCCATTGTGCGCCTACTACCGCTATGTTGTTGGCCATATTACCTTCTCTGTTCTATCTCCGTCAGTTTCTGCTCGGCTTTTTTTGTCCAGGGGTCATTGGAATCTCCCAGAACCACTCTTTGTTTCCAGTGATAATACGCTTTGTCGAAATCACCCGTCTTTTCATATAACAAGGCGAGATTGGAATGAGCCTTGGCATACTTAGGATTAGCCTTCAACGCGGCCAGATACTCCATCTTCGCCTTCTCGTCGAGACCTTTCTGTTCATAAAGTATCCCAAGATCATTATGAACCGTATAGTACTTGGGATCGACCATTAATGACTGTTGATAATATTTAAGCGCGCTGTCAATCCTGCCGACCCGATGCATCTCCAGACCCGCGTTACGCAGTTCAATGGCAGCTGTCAACGGTTCAGCGGCAGTTACCTGCGTAACCGGCACAGTGGCATCAAAAGAGGTTGCCTTGCGGCGTTTAGGAATGACATCTTCTTCCGGCTCTGCCGCGGTTTTCTGCAGACGGGCCATGGCCTCTTCCCGCGCTCTGGCTTCAGCCTCCAACCATTGTGCCTGCTTATCCTCAGGCTGTAAAACCGGCTTTGCCTCTTCTACCTGCTTTATATCCAGCTTATCCAATGACTGTTTAAATGCGCGTTCCGCCTGTTCCAGCTGGTATTGATTCAGATCCTGCTCCGCCGCTGCCAATCGTATTTCCGCTTCCTTCTTTACCTGTTCCGTCTCGCGCAGTCGTTGCTGTGCGACGTTGACTTCTTCCTTGGCCTGTTGGATCTGTTTTTCCGGATCACGGCCTTCAGAAATCATTTTCTCAAGCTCGTCAACCGCTGTCTCATAAGCTTTTACTTTATCATCATAAGCTTTTTTTTCATCTTCGGCATTTTGAATCGCCTTT
The DNA here is from genome assembly GCA_018399295.1 of Candidatus Omnitrophota bacterium. GTDB lineage: Bacteria > Omnitrophota > Gorgyraeia > B26-G9 > B26-G9 > M55B170. The sequence continues at coordinate 6,240 of JAGYOO010000008.1, forward strand.
TCCAGAGCCATCTTCTTTTCATCAAAATCTTCCTGAACTCCAACTGTGTCAGCCTGGCCGGAAACAACCAGACTCAGCTTCTCTTTGGCCTGGACATAATCATTCCACGCTTCATTGGCCCGCTCCTTGGCCAGCTTAACCAGCCCGGCATCAGTTTCCAGTACTTTCCGATCTTCTTGAAGTTTTTCCTGCTTCTCTAACACCCGATCGGCAAACTGGTCGTTAAGCTCTTCTCTGTCCTGCAGGCTCTGTTTCGCGCTCTTTACTCCTTCTTCCGCTTTTGCCAGATCGGCCTCCGCCTGTTTCAACTGGATCCGGGCGTCTTCCACCTGTTTTTCAAATTCAGATAATGTCCGGGGAGCAGACTTGGATTCCGTTTTTTTGCCGCGGAACTTTCCGGTTGGACGTTCTTTAGCCTGAGACACAACTTCAATCCTCTGGCTCCGTGCCGATTCCCTGACATCCGGTTCAGTCCGCGCCATCTCCTGGCCGGAGGGTTTCACCGCCGGTCCAGGCGTAAGTATATTTTTAATCCCCCGGCCGAAGGATCCGATCCCCGCGCCCACGGACTTAATTCCCTGCTTTAATCCTGATCCTTTTTCAGACTTATCCCGCGCTTTTTCAGCTGTCGGCTCTACCACCTCGACGTTACTCCGCGGGGGGGCCTCCGCGCGAACACTCTCAGTCTTTCCCGGTTCCGGCAGAGCAGCCGGCTTTACCGCGACGGATTTCTTTTCTACCGGGGTTTCCGGTAATACCGACGGAAACACGAGGGCTGATTTCTCTTCGGATACCTCCGCGCGCATTCTGCCTGATCCCGGCTTTGATACTGCCAGTACCGCGGTTGTCAACCCCTGGGAAAAATCATACCTTGTCGTCTCCTTCAGATCCACGATAAGAAAATCCACGGAATAATAATCCTCACCGAGGCCATCTGAACTCTTTGTTCCCTTAACCGTCCTTACCTGACGAATCGATCCTTTATCCACGGTAAATATTTCCGGCCGATTTGTGTAAATTTCACCCATAAAATCAATCACGACCTGGGGGGGGGAGGAGAGATCGTAACATTCAATGGGAATTGATTTGCTGGTCGAAAAAAGAATCTGTACGTCACCTTTATTTTCCTGCACCTCGACCTGGTTAAGCACTACAGGCTGGGCTTGAGCCCCGCCGGGAGCCACAATCGTAAAAATCATTATCACCGCGGCAGCAATCAGTTTAAACCGGTTTCTCATGAACAGGTTTCCTCCCTTCATTCCTTGTCTACCTCCCCAGGAACCTCTCAATTTCCCGCTGGATACGCTCATACTCAGCCTTAGCATTTCGATGGGCGTACTCGATCTTGTACTTTTCCGACATCGCCGCTTCCAGCTCCTGTTTGATAGTTTCGTAACGCTGCGACAACTCCAGCAGCAGTGAATTCTTGTCGATTAAAATAGACTTTATCCGGTCCAGTTCGCTGTCTCCGAGTTTATTGGCCTTTTCCAGCTCATCTATTTCCAGAACTATACTTTCCTTTTCCCGCATGGTCTTCTCAAGCACCTGAGCCAGACGTTCCAACTCCAGGTTAAGATTTTCAACCTTTACCTCCATCTGCTTCCGTGCGTCAATCTTACTTTTATAATCTAGACGAATCTGACCATACTGATTATTAAGCAGATTCAGCTCTTCCTCTAACTTCATTTTTTCGAACTGAAGTCCATTCAACCGGCTTTTTACGTTGTTAACCTCCAGATTCAAGGTATCGACCTTAGCATTTATACTGCCCAGCTGCCGGGAGAGAAGTTCATAGTTCTTTTTGGCTTGCACATAAGCGTCCCGCCTGGCCAGCAAATCACCGACAGCTTCACCCAAGGCCTGTCTTCGCCTTATCTCTTCTTCTAAAGCATTCTGCAACTGGTCCAGCTTGGCAAGAATCTCGTTGATTTTACCTTCAAGCAGCTGCTTCTGCCCCTTGGAAAGCTGCAGCTGTTCCTGCAGCTGGCGGAGATCATCACTAAGAGACTCAATCCGGGTGTCGATACGCTCTTTCTTCTTCTGAGTATCACTGACAATCCGGTCGATAATATAGGCATCAGAACTGTATACCACCGGATCTTCGCTAACAGACTTGGCCTCAATTCCCGCCTCTGGTTCCGGCTTTGGTTTAGATCCGATCCAGCCGAAAAGAACGCCAAACAGACCGCGTCTTCTCGGAGCCGCCTTTTCTTCCTGTGGCGGGGTTACCGGTTCTGGCCGGCTGCGGGTCACAATCGGGGCCTGGCCCCCTATCGTCTGTTTATCAATAACCGTAAATAACGGCGGTTCGGGTTCCTGAGTATCAACCACAATCGGCGGCTCCAACTCAACCATGCCACCCGAAAGATCTACTTTTTCCGAAAGCTCAGGAAAAGGCGGTTGGGAGGCACGAATACTCATCTTTATACTTTTCGAGTCCTTTACTACCTCATAATCAACTTTATTGCTTAGATTTATCGCAATGAAATCGATCGTGTAAAAATCACTGCCCAGATCATCATTCGTCTTGCTTTCTCCACGAACAAGGTTGACCTTTTCCACTCCCCCTTTTCGCACATCGATAACAGAAGGAAGATCAGTGTAGACCGTTCCCAGAAAATCCATGACAATGTAATCAGTGGAGCTTTCTTCGTTCTTGAAGGTCTCAAATTGAAGGGCTTGATTTGGCTGGACAATAATGTCGACTAAGATGTTTTGTGCTATTACTTTAATATCCTCTATCACGGCCGGCTGCGCGAAACCTTGCCCCGGAAGCATCAGACCAAGTGACAAAAGAACCAAGACAAAGAACTTCTTCATCCCCCACCCCCGTTTTAGCGTCCTTACTAAAATCACATCCATCCTTAGATTTATTTAGAGCCGGATTATCTTAGCGTCCTTGATATACTCGATCTGCTTTATCTTTTCCAGCACGGTTTCGGGGACTTCGCTGTCCGTATTAACTACGATTATCGACTCTCCGCCGGGATCGGTGCGGCCGAAATTCATGGCCGCGATATTAATCCCGCTTTCTCCCAGTACACTTCCCAGCTGCCCAACAATGCCTGGTTTATCGACATTTCGCGTTATGATTATCCATCCCTCGGGAATGGTATCAATAAAAAAATCGTTTATCCGTACTATACGAGGATTACTGCTGGTAAACAAAGTGCCGGCGATGAAGCTTTTTCCCCTGTTAGTCTCAATCTCAACACTGATCAGATTAGCAAACTGCTCGGCTTCCAGTACTTTTGTCTCACTTACAGTTATCCCGCGGTCCTTCGCGATAACCGGCGCGTTAACAAAATTTACCGACTCACCGAGAATCGGAGCAAGCAGACCTTTTATCAACGCGATAGTTATCGGTGCTACTTCAATATTCGCTACTTCCCCACCATATTTTATACTTACTTTATTGATATGTCCAGATATTATCTGTGACTGCAGCTTCCCCAGCTTCTCGGCCAAGAGAATATATGGATCCATAATCTTACATATTTCTCCCTCGACACAGGGATAGTTGATCGCGTTCCGAATGCCTTTCCCCTCAAGCATATCCGCAACCTGAGCCGCAACCTCCAAAGCCACGTTCAACTGGGCCTCTTCAGTCGAGGCTCCCAGATGAGGGGTAGCAATTACTGTTTCCAATTCAAGAAGTGAACGATCACTCGGAGGCTCCTGTTCAAAAACATCAAGGGCCGCTCCGGCCACAGTCCCGTCTTTTAACGCATCTTCCAGGGCCTTCTCGTCAACTATCCCGCCCCTGGCGCAATTAAGCACTTTTACGCCTTTTTTCATTTTAGCAAACTGCTGTTTACCGAGCATATGCTTTGTTTCCGAAGTCAGGGGGGTATGTACGGTGATAAAATCAGATTCCCGCAGCAGAGTATCAATCTCGACAAGAATGATATCCATTTGCTGCGCCTTTTTCTCCGAAAGGTACGGATCAACTGCGATGACCTTCATCCCGAATGCCAGAGCGCGGGTGGCTACTTCTATCCCGATCCGGCCCAATCCGATGATACCCAACCGTTTATTCCGCAGCTCCACGCCTTTGAACTTCTTCCGGTCCCATTTCCCTTCCCGCATCGAATGATCGGCCTGAGGAATACTCCGGGCCAGCGCCAGCAGCATGCTCATGGTATGCTCAGCCGTGGAGATCGTATTGCCGTCCGGGGTATTCATCACCACGATACCCTGTTTCGTCGCGGCATCCACATCAACGTTATCTACGCCTACTCCGGCCCGGCCGATTACCTTAAGGTTCCGACAGTCTTTGATAATATCGGCAGTGACCTTCGTTCCGCTACGGACGACCAGCGCGTCATAATCGTCAATTATCTTTTTTAATTCTTCGGGAGATAATTTTGGTTTAACATCGACGGTAAAGCCCCGCTCTTCCAGTATGGCAATTCCTTCCGGTGATAAAGGGTCACTGACGAGTATCTTCATCTTTCCTCCTGTCAGGATGATGTTTCCTGAAATTTAGTTTCCGCAAATCCTATCGCCTTGCCCATCTCAAACTTATAACCAAGCCGGGCTAAAACTATCTCCAGACAGCTCAAACCGGTTAAGATATCAAACTCGTTCATATAACCCAGCTGTGCTATTCGGAAAATCTTTCCTTTGGCATCTCCCTGTCCTCCGGCAATGCTGATACCATAATCATCCCGCATCATTTTCACGATCTTACCACTGTCAATGTTTTCCGGAGACTTGACCGCTGTCACCACATTCGCCGGTTTTTTCGCGAACAATTCCAGGCCGATCGCCTGGATCGCTCCCCGGACTGCTTCCGCCAGCCTCGCATGCCGGGCAATCGCCTTTTCCAAGGTTTCCTCCCGAATCATCTTTAAGGCCTCGTTCAATCCGATACACAGGGTAATAGCCGGAGTAAACGCGGTAGTATTTTTATCCAGGTTCTTTTTCGCTTTCCGGAAGTCAAAATAATATCTCGGGCAGCGTGCCTTTTCCACAAGTTCCCAGGCCTTGGGACTGATCGAACAAAAGGCAAGTCCGGGAGGGATCATCAACCCTTTCTGGGAACCTGACACCACCACATCAACTCCCCACTCGTCAGTCTTAAGCTCCATCCCGCCCAGACCACTGATCGCGTCAGTCACCAGAACCGCGGGTTTGTTGTTCATCATCGCGCCGATAGCCTTCACGTCAGTGGCCACTCCGGTTGAAGTTTCACTGAGAGTAGTAAATACCACCTTTGCATCCGGATGTTTGTTCAGGACCCGTTCGATCTCTTCCGCGCTTACCGCGTCACCCCACTCAACGTCAATAATCACGGCCTCCACTCCGTAGGCCCGGCACAACTCAGCCCAGCGCTCTCCGAACTTTCCACCTTGCACACAAATCGCTTTGTCACCTGGTGAAAGCAGGTTAACAACTGAGGCCTCCATGGCCCCGGTGCCAGAAGAGGCAAAGGTAATAACGTCATTGCGCGTCTGAAACAGATACTTAAGATTCTCGCTCATCTGGGCGAAAATCTCTTCAAACTGCGGAGTCCGGTGATGAATGATCGGTTGAGCCATCGACAGTAATACCTGCGGCGGCACCGGAGTCGGACCGGGAGTGAGCAGAACGTGTTTTTTCATTGCGGACGCTATCCTCCTTTTTACTTTTTCTTTTTTTCCGTGGAAATAACCTGATCGACAACGCCATACTTAACCGAATCTTCCGCGCTCATGAAAAAATCCCGATCCGTGTCTTTTTCCAGTTTTTCCACCGGATGTCCGGTATGAAAACTGAGGATCTCATTAAGACGCGCGCGCATCTTCAATATTTCTTCAGCCTGAATCTTAATATCGGCGGCAACCCCCTGGGTCCCTCCCCAGGGCTGATGGATCATGACCCGAGCATTCGGCAGGATAAACCGCTTTCCTTTAGTTCCGGCGGCAAGAAGCACTGCTCCCATACTGGCCGCCTGCCCCATACAATAAGTGTTAACATCACACTTCAAAAACTGCATGGTGTCGTAGATTGCCAGACCGGCGGTAACCAACCCTCCGGGAGAATTCAAATACAGGCTTATATCCTTCTCCGGAGACTCCATCTGCAAAAAAAGCATCTGAGCCACCACCAGATTTGCCACCATATCATCAATAGCCGTTCCGATAAAAATTATTCTGTCTTTAAGCAGTCGTGAATAAATATCGTAAGCGCGCTCACCCCTGCTGCTTTGTTCAACAACCATCGGAACAAGTGTTTGTGCTTTAATGCTCATAACTGTTCCTCCTTATTGACTGTCTGTTTATCGGCTTCCGGTTCAGAAGCCGACTTTCCCTCCACTTCTTCAATCTGGGCGTTAGCAAGGAGAAAATCAATTATCTTGTTTTCCCAGATATCCCAATGAAGATTTTCAAGCATATTGTTTTCCTGAAAATACTTCAGCACCTGCTCCCGGTTCTGATTACTTGAAACGCCGATCCGGTCCAGACGCTGAAGGAGTTCTTCCTCTTTGACTTCAATAGCCTCTTTTTCCCCGATGTCCTCAAGTATGAAAAAACTGCGCAGCTGCTTCAGGGCCTCCTGCTCAATCATCGGCTTCAGTGTCTCAGTCTCCGCCTGAGCCTGTTCGGGTTTAAGCCCCTGCTGGCTGAGCCGGTTTTTTGCGTTTTCCCGCAGCAGCCGTTCACGCTGCTCCCGCATAGTCTCCGGCACGTCCACCGGCATCATCTTCACCAGGGCGTCGACTACCTGATCTTTCATTTCCTGGCGCACCCGGTTTTTCTTCTCTTCGCCCAATTCAGAAACAATCTGTTCTCTTAATTCTGCCAAGGAATCCTTCCCCACCCGGCGAGCGAGATCATCATCGAGTTCGGAAAGTTTTTTCTCCTTTATTTCCTTTACCCTGATCTTAAAATGAGCGGTTTTTTTAGCCAGCTCCTCAGGGGAAAACTTCTCCGGGAGCTCAAGATCAAACTCCCGTTCTTCTCCCGGCTTTACCCCTGCCATCTGCCGTCCTAATTCACCGTTGAATATTTTTTCGTCCAGCCAGAGCCAGGCATTGCTTTTCTCCTCAACAGTCTTTTCTTCCACGCTGTAGCTGTAATCACTGATAATATAATCGCCTATTTTAGCCGGACGGTCTTCCACTGGCGAAAAATTGGCATTTTGTTCGCGGATGGCCTCCAGAACACGATCGACCTCCTCTGGTCCGACTGTAGTGGAACTCTTTTTAATCTTTAAGCCCTTATAGTCCTTCAACTCATATTCCGGGCGCACATCCACCGTGGCCGTAAAACTGAGTTTTTCTTCCTGCTTAAAATCAATATCGGATATTTGGGGCGAGGCCACTGGCTTGAGTTTGTTATCGGCAACCGCCTGACGGTAGGTATTGTTAACCAGATTATTCAGCACCTCTTCATTCGCTTTCGCGGAAAAATGCTGCTCCAATACATCCTGAGGAGCCTTGCCTTTGCGGAAGCCCGGGATCTGGGCCGTCTTTCTGATCTCAGCATAAACCTGTTCAAATTCTGCGATAATCACCTGCGCAGGCACTTCAATTTGCAGCGTCTTTTGGCATTTAGCCTTATCGGTAATGTCTACTTTCATGAATTCTCCTTAATAATAGCAGAATAAAAGCGGATTAATTATTCCCTGCTTAGGCGGGTCGAACATCCAGGAATACTTCTCATATTCAAAATATTCCTACTAACTCTGTTTTCTATTAATAAGCCCGCATAATTACCGTAATTTGAA
>JAGYOO010000080.1 GCA_018399295.1 Candidatus Omnitrophota bacterium
AACCAGCAGGCAAAATAACGAGCAGAGAAACAAATAGCGAAAATCTTTTCTGCCGTTTATAAATGACCAGAATATCCAGGGAAACCAGATGATAGTGATATAAAAATAGGCCCCCTCTGCTACCAGCAAAGAATATGTACTGCTGAAAAGAAAGATAAAACCGGGCAGCAGCGAGGAAAAGGTCTGCATCTTTAACTGACGGGACAGTAGAAACATCCCGCACAGTCCGAACACGAGGCTTAACACTATGTATATTTTAATTCCGATCAATTCCCCAAAGATGATTATCAGGAAAAAGAACGGGGAGGGGAATAGACAAAATGGCTGGGCAAAAACCGGTTCCCCGCCTTGGATTGCCGGACTCCATAAGGGAAACTGGCTAAAGTCGACAACGCTGCTTCTCTCCAGAAAGATCATCGACAAATTAACCCCGGCGTCGTGACGACTCGCCGGCCAGTAATCGATGTTTCGTAAAACAGGCCAGGCGAAGAATACACCGATCAGAACCAGAAATAACACAGATAGAATCCGATTTTTTAATCCGGAATCTTTGAGCATTTTGAAAAAAGAAAGGAATCTCTTCATTAAACTTTTCTCATTACTGATTTATAACCTTTTTAAGGCTTCCGTATTCCTTAATCCTCAACATGGTCAACTCTCCCCGGACAAGCATCCGCGAGGCCATGCCCAGAGCCTTTATAATATTGCAGCAGACAGCGAAAATCATCAGCGGCAAAGGGTGTTTTTTCAGAAATGAAGACCGCCTCAATATTCTGATAAAGCGGCGGGGAATAAAATCCTTTGAGGTCAATGAAAGCAAACCGACCAAAAAGACATCGTAGCTTGAACGGTTTTTCAAGACTGCTGATAGTAATGCCGGATAATAAAAATTACTCCGATAACGGTTAATGTCTTCCCCTCCCTCAGACTTTTCTTCTTCCAGCCCCCCCCTATCCCGCAGTATCTCCGCGAGTCTCGTTCCGGGGAACACGGTCAGCGAATATATAAATAGCCGGAAAGGTCTTTCCAGTTCGACAAAAAAATCAATTACCTTCTCCTTGTCTTCGATTGTCCCCAGAGGGTTATCCAGGATAACATCATACGTTACCTCGAGCCCGAGCTTCTTATTCAAGCGGGAAAAAACTCTGACCTCTTCATTAGCAAACTCTCTCTCATAAACATTTTCTATTTCAGATTTTGAGCAGCTCTGCACTCCGATATGGACCCTTACCAGTCCCGCTTCTTTCAACTTTCCCAGAAAATCAGGGTTTATTGATTTCGGGGTAAGCATTATTGAAAAAGGTACTTTTATGTCGGTTTTATACCTTCGACAAAATTCCTTGATCCAGTCCGAGGTGAAGACAAAAGTATCATCGTCAAACTTAATCAACCGTAACTTTTTAAACCTGGCCTTAACAGACTTTAATTCTAAGATGACACTGCCAACGCTTCTTATCCTGTGGTAATCTCCCTTTCCCGCGTATATTCTTTTGAGAGTGCTGTTGTAACAATAACTGCAACTGTGCGGACATCCCCTTGAAGCCATAACCCTTATTTCCGCCGAACTCAAAAGCGGATCTTCTTCTCTAAGAAGATTATCTTCAATAAAGTACTTATTATGCTTATCATAATCAGGAAAGGTTATTGTATCCAGATCCCTAATGAGGGGTCTTACCGGATTCCTGACGATCCCGGAAGAGGTCCGACACCAGAGATTCCTGATCACACTTACATCTTTCTTCATTTTTAAGGCCGCGGCCAACTCCAGCATTGCATCTTCACCTTCTCCAACGCATACCAGATCAGTATTCTTGATACACTGTTCAGGATTCACAGTAGGATGAATTCCTCCCCATACTACCGGAACTGATAAGACGCGAATATTCATGGTAAGCTTTTGGGCAAGCTCATAATAGTTCGAGCCGAACCCTATACCCACGACATCCGGGCTCAGCCTTTTTAGAAGCGCAAGAAGAAGCTCCGTCTCTTTTTCCCGAGGTGTCTTCAAATCGTCATTAACCCATTTTTTGAAAAAAATCACATGCACCTCATAGCCATGTTTTTTCAGATTGGCGGACAGGTATCTTATGCCAAGGTTTTCAATCCCGTATAAACTTATAAGCGCGACAGAGAATTTGCCTTTCGGCTTCTTCCTGGAATGCGCCTGATTTATCCCTACACTTTTCATCTTTTACTTACACTCCCTGCGGATAAACAGTCTGTTCTGTCCCCGGAAAACCTTCCGAAGGATCCAACAAGCCCCTAACGTCAAAGATGATATATTTTCGACTCTCATAAACTACGAATTCGGCGGCTGCCGGCGAGACCAGAACAAACGGTTTTTTCTCGACCAACTGTTTAATATAACTGTTAAACGGCTCCAAATAGAACTCATCCTGTTTAATGTACCTGCTTGTAAAATGCTCCTTGTTGATCATTAAATGCGTTATTCCGTATTTCCGGCAGAAAGCCTTAACTTCAGCCAATGATTCAGCATAATAAGCTCTGAACAAGCCATACGTCCGTTCCTTTATCTTGCGGTAATAATTTTTGTCCCAAGCCTGAGACATCTCTTCCTGGATCAAAACCCTTTTCTGGCAGAAGAGCGGAATACCATTCAGATCAGAAGGATGACCGGCAATAAATGCATTGTCCGGCAGAACCTTTACCGCTTCAAGGATCTCCCGCTCATATTCGCGAAGATTACTTTTCAAAAAAGGCAGGTAAACCAGCAGAACAATTGCCGTAAAATACCCAACCAGAAGAATTCTTGTTTTGGGCGGCCGATTGCGGTCAAGAAACTTATTGATACCGAATGCGGAGACAAGGATTAAGAAGACAGGCAAAGTATATTGAAGATATCTACCCGGAAAAAAAAGATGGAACAGACACGCGTAGGAAACCAGAAACATGAAAACACCGCCTGCCAGCAGGTAAAAAACAACTTTCGGTATCCGCCAGAAATCCCGTTTTAGATATAAAACAGCAAGCAAAAACGCGGCAAACATCAGGGGAAAAGCCCTGCTCACCATGATCCCGCTACTGCATTCACCGTTTAAAAAAGCCGCTGCATTGGAAACAAACAAGTGTGAACGTCCCTTTGAATGAAACTCCGGCATAGTCCTCATTTCTTCAACGGTCACAAGGTTGCCAAAGGTAGGGTGAGGTTGTTTGTATAAAACCCAAGCCAAAACAAAACAAATAAGGCCAATCATTGCAAACTTAGCAAAGCCTTTCTTCCCTGCTTTATCTCTAATCGTATCCAGAAAATATACTGTCAGTGATATAAGGGTCACCACCGGATAAAATAATACCTGCAGCAACAGAACGCCCAGGATCGGGATAAATCTTTTCTTAATCATGGAAAGAATAAATCCAAACAATAACGGAAAAGCAAAGGCCTTCGGCAAGCCTCCGGAAAAAAATCCAAAATCAGAAGTCCAAACGTAGAGAACGAACATCAGTGAGGCAAAAAAAGCGGTCGTCTGGTTTTTCAGCTCAACAACGATTTGAAATAGTAATAAGACGCTGATCGGACACAATAGAAACGGCAGCAGCTTGCTGACGGTAAGCGGATCCAGAAAAGGCGCTAAAAATAAATACAGTTGCAGGTGTCCGACTGAATCTTTAAAGACCATATAGCTGATTATAAGATCACCCTGCAGCAAGGCCTTTTCCAGTGGACCTCCGAGGAGAGCACGAACTGCCGGAAGATATTGCGTGGTATCATCCTGAACAACATATTTGTTAAATACCGCTTCTTTCTGACAATAAAACGTTACGATTAAAGATACGGCAACTATCGTTAGCAACAGTGATTTTCTTTTCATTATGTTTCAACTGAAAGTTTTTTTTGGAAGAAAGCCGCCTCAATATAAATGAGCCAGGGGATGACCAATGAATAAATGTTCTCAATATGCTTCCTGCCTATTTTTCCCTTCATGCTTCCTTCCCCTCTACTTCCTGTTTCACATTTTCCAGACATTCTTCCAAATCAAAATAAGCATGTGTACCGGAACGGCCTATCAAACTTAAATTCTCGTAATCCAGGGAACGTTCCTTAAGTTCTCTGATTTTCTTCTCATAATTCAGATACAGAAGGGGATACGCGTAACGAAAACGTTTTACCTCCCAGGCGTTTACCTTCATCCCTTGAAAAACAAAGGATTTCATAATGTCCCGATCTACTTTGGCGGCTAATTCCTCTTCTGAACAATTCCAGCAGCTATCATCAAAATCGCAAAAGATTTCAGCGCACACAAGCACCTGTCCGGAAGCGGGGACCATCCCGGGACTCCAGTTTTTCGGTATATACAACCGGGAAAAGATGAACCTGTCAGAAGGAAAATAACACCACTGCCAGTCAGGCAAGGAGCGATATTCATATACCAGCGAAACAAGGAGGAGACTCCTGTAACTCACCTCCTTTACTTTATTAAATGGCACCGCGAGAGCGTGAAAAAGCTCGGCTAAGGGAATAGACGTCATCAGGTGCTCAAAGGATATTTGAACCTCTTCCCCCCCCACTTCCGCAGTTAGTCTTTTCAACCGCTTATTGTTAGAATGGAACCGCACCGGAAAACCGCCGCGGATCACCGCCTTTGGGGGAAGTGAATCCGCCAGGACCTGGATCACCTGCCCCATCCCCATCGCCGGATAATAAAAACTGGGATTTCTCTCTTTCAGATCATCCCCCCCATAGAACAGGCGAAACACATTCAGAAAAGGATTTTCTCCTATTCTCCTGCCCGCCCAGCAGGAAGACAATTGATCACAGCTGACCCCCCAGACTTTTTCCGTATAGTCCTTAAAGAGGATCTCATATAGTGTATGCCCATAGTTCGATTTAACCCACTGTTCAAAGTTCTCCAACCGAAGACTGCGTGGATTGCCGGCTACCTTCGAAAATTGAAATAATATTTTCAGCAGATGTATCCCTTTCATCGCGAAAAGAGAGTGAACGGTCGGGGGATAATTAATGAACTTATTTTCAAAAAAAAGTTTAGACTTTCTCTTCAGATACAATAACTCGTTCACCTTAATCAGAGTGTTCAAAAAGCTCCAGTTTGCTCTATTCTTAAAATGAATACGATGTCCGCCAATATCATAGCGAAATCCATTAAGCGAAAACGTTCTGGCCAAACCGCCCAGTTCCGGCTCTTTTTCTAGAAGTACAAAGGAACGTTTTTCCCGACTCAGGGCAGAAGCCGCTAATAATCCACTCCATCCCCCACCCAAAACCAGTGTATCCGTTTCAATGTGTTTCACTTGAGAACCAACCATATCTGACCCAGCAATTTCATAAGGATCCGAACGTTGAACAGATAGTACGGGCCGTAGCGTACAACGTGGGTGAACAAAAAAATCGGCCGCAGGAACAGCTTACGATAAAACTCGTGGTAGTGATGCTGGAGGACTTCTCCGGAAACTTTGCTTAAGTTAATCAAAGGCAAACGGTAATGATAAAGCTTACTTTCCAGCCCATTGATTTTTTCACGGAAACTCTTATAGTCCTGAGATCCGGGATAAGGAGTGAAATAACAAAGCTGAAAAATGTCAGCCTTCAATTTTCGAGCCAGTTTGAGATTATCTTTAAGGTCGTCTTTACTTTCACCAGGACAACCTGCCTGAAAGATCGCGACCGTGGATATGCCTATTTTTTTAGCCACGCGAAAAACCTCACAAGCCCGACTGCTCCATTGTTCCGGGTCAGAAGTCTTTTGCAATCGCTTTATGATTTTTTTTGAGCCGGATTCTATGCCAAACCGCAGCTGAACACAACCGGAATCCTTCATCAGCCGCAGCAGATCTTCATCGCAATTGTCAACTCTGGCATGAGCGGTCCAGGGCATGTTCAGACCGGATTTACCAAGAGCGGAGCAAATTCCAAGAACGTGGTTTTCGACCGTAGTGAAATTATCATCGGCAAACGCAAGCACCGAAGCACCCAGTCCCTTGAGATATCGCGCCTCTTTAATAACCGATCCCGGTGGTCTTAGCCGTGGTTCTTTTCCAAAACTTTCCCGGATCACCGGCGAACAAAAAGTGCAGGAGTAAGGACACCCGCGGCTGGTAAGAATTTGACCAAAAACCGCTCTTCTTTTAACAGGCAGCGGATAGTAATAAAGGTATTTGTTTAACTCCCTCAGGCCATATATAGGGAACGGCAGACAATCAGGATCTTCAACAATGGCGGGAGCGGCAATACGGTTTTGCGTGCATAACCCCCTGATTTCCTCTCCCGGCACCCCGTTTCGGGAAAGGCTGTCAATCAGTTGGATAAAAGCAAATTCGCTTTCCCCTCGCAAAACAAAGTCCACCCCGGTTCCTTTCTGCAGGTAGACTTCAGGCTCTGCGCTGGCATCCTGTCCGATTACGATGACGACCTTTCCGCTGCCCCTGGCCCGTCTGGCAAATGTCAGGATCCGGTCTCTCTCTTCCACAGCAGAGGCAAATGCGATAATATCCGGTTGGTAATCGATGTATATCTTCTCTAATCCAACACTCTGGATCCACTCATCCAACAGCACGACCTGATAGCCATGTTCCCGCAGCAAGACCTCAATATACTTTAACAGAAAAGGAACCCTGATGTCTCTGACATGCGGATTCAGGCCGATTTCTCCCGCCGGCCGGACCAAAAGAATTTTTTTAAAACCAGTCATATA
>JAGYOO010000081.1 GCA_018399295.1 Candidatus Omnitrophota bacterium
CAGCCCCGCTGTCCGGTCGGCCGCGGACTCGGCCAGATTCCCCACCACCAGACTGTGGTGATAGGTCCCCGGCGCCTTCAGAACCAGCTCCTTAAGTAACGGCTGATTGAGGTCAGACATCTCGAGCAGATTAATGTTGGTCGTGATTCCAAACAGCGATTCCAGGATCGGCAGCATGAATGTGACCAGCAGGGCGCATTCAATGCCGTTGACTACCCCCCACATACTCTGTCCGATCACCTCGGAGATCGACATAAAATTTGTAAGTCCCAAGGCGAATATCGTGATCATCCCGGTAAGAGCGACCAGGATCCCGGCCTTGGTCAGACTCCGGCGCTGTCTCATATTCAGAACGGAATATATTCCCACGGTTCCGCCCGCGAACAGCGTTAGGGTCAGATCAAACCGCAGCCCAGCCAGAAATCCGATAAAAATACTGAGCACCAGCGTCGCCATGATCGATATACCGGGTGAAACCAGCACGGCAATCAGCATCGAGACCGCGGCCAGAGGAATTAAAAATAACGGCCAGGAAAGCAGCATCATTGCCTGCGCGGAGAAAATCAGCAACAGTCCCAGCATGGCGATCAGAAAAACGTTCTTCGCGCGCAGCAGCTGGCTGGGTTTATATATCTCAACGTAAGTAACAGTTACCAGGGACAGGATTATCAGCAGCAGCAGGATCCCGAGTGAATAGTAAAGGTTCCTTGACTGACGCTGAATATCCATAAGCTGTTCGATCGCCAGTTCCTGGGTACGGTTGACGCGTTCTCCCCGCTGAACGATCAGCTCGTTCCGCTTTACCTCAATATCCTGCCCGTCACTGTCATTAAAAGAAAAGTCAAACGGCGCGTAAACATTGCGCTGGCTTATCTGGCCTTCCTTAAAATTATATCCCGGCCAGAACACCTCACGCCCGACGAATATCACGCTCAACAGAACCAGAAGAATAAACACGCCGATTATGATCTTAATCGGCGCCAACCGCATCCACCCCTTGTCCAGTCCGGTTATCTTCATCAGACAGCCTTACCTCCGGCTTTGAACCGGCCGTATGCGCGGATAATGTCCTGTACAAGCTCATGCCGAACCACATCATGTTCATTTAAATGCATGAAACTTATTCCTTCAATGTCCTTTAATATCTTTTGCACCTGAATCAATCCTGAGACCTTGCTGGAGGGGAGATCAAT
This sequence comes from Candidatus Omnitrophota bacterium, assembly GCA_018399295.1. GTDB lineage: Bacteria > Omnitrophota > Gorgyraeia > B26-G9 > B26-G9 > M55B170. The sequence continues at coordinate 1,194 of JAGYOO010000081.1, forward strand.
CTGAGTAACGTCTCCGGTTACGACTACTTTTGAATCAAAACCAAGCCGGGTCAGGAACATCTTCATCTGCTCCGAGGTAGTGTTCTGAGCCTCATCCAGAATTATAAACGCGTCATTTAGCGTACGGCCCCTCATATACGCCAGCGGAGCTACCTCGATCACGCCTTTCTCCAGAAGCTTCTGAATCTTCTCGCTATCAACCATATCATAAAGAGCATCATAGAGCGGACGGAGATAAGGATTGATCTTCGCAGACAGATCACCGGGAAGAAACCCAAGGCTTTCCCCGGCCTCAACCGCCGGACGGGCCAGAATGATCCGGTTCACCTGCTGATTTTTAAGCGCGGAGACTGCCATAGCCATGGCCAGATAAGTCTTCCCGGTTCCGGCCGGACCAATACTGAACACAATATCGTTCTCACGGATCGCGCTCACATACTCCTTTTGTCCTTTTGTCTTGGGAGTAATGAACTGACGTTTTGACATCACGTCGATCCGGTCAAGATAGATGGTATGCAACCCCAGCGACCGATCTTCCCGCAAGGCCCTGATGGCATAATTAAGATCCCGCCGCTGAAGATGTCCTCCCAGCCGGATCACGTCCACAAATTCAGCGAAGAGTTTAGAGGCGAGGTCGATTCCGGTGTTTTCTCCGCGGAGCACGAGGTTCTCCCCGCGGGCGATGATATCCAACGAAAACTCTTTTTCAATAAGCTTCAAATTTTCGTCGTGTCTTCCGAACAGCAGACTGGCTTCTTCGTCATTCTGTAGCTTAATCGTCTTTTCCATAAAGGAATTACCGATTATTCGCGAGGAATTCTGAGTTTCTGCCCGGGATATATCTTATCGGGATTTTTCAATACATCCTGATTAGCGTCAAAAATACTTTTCCAGGCGCTGGAACGGCCGTAAACCTTCTTGGCAACCTTGCCCAGGGTATCGCCTTTTTGCACCGTGTACACCGTATATGCCGGCTCGGGTTCAGGCAGAGGCCGTACCACTGCTTCCCGCGGCAAAATCACTTCAGGTTCTTCTTCAACTACTGGAACAGCCGCGGAGGCCTTTGATTCTTCCGGGAGATCTATCTTCAGTGCCGGCTCATTTTCCTGCTCCCGGCTAACTACGGATTTGCTGGGTCCATAGGACCGCCCGCCGCTTATATATCCCCGATTACCCCAAAGCTCCTTGTCCTCAGTACGACCATTTTCCAGATCATAATTCGGCAATTCCATTTTGATCTGGTAAACAGTACGGGTGCGAACGTCCTGCGATTCAGCTGCTTTCTGACTGACTGGAGGGTTATTACCTCCGATAAAACCGCGATTTCCGGCCAAAGCCTGGTCTACCCGCTCTTTTTCCACGGTCGCCACCTCAACCTGCCTAACGCAACCGCTTGCCAGGACCATTGTCAACGCAACTAACGAAATCACTGCTCTTACTTTCATCAACCTCGCACCTCCTGACGGCATTTCCGTCCTCGTAAAAATTTAAAAATATTATAATTCATCACTCGGTTATTGTCAAATTAAGCTCCTCAAGCTGCCGGGAGGAGACTTCCGAGGGGGCGGAGGTCAAAGGACAATAAGCTTTTTGTGTTTTCGGGAAGGGGATAACCTCCCGGATACTGCCAGAACCGGTAAGCAGGGCCGTCAACCGGTCAAGGCCATAGGCAGCGCCACCGTGAGGCGGAGCGCCGAAAGAAAATGCCTTCAAAAGAAATCCGAATTTAGATTCAATATCCTCCGGATTCAGCCCGAGGATCTTAAAGATCCGCTCCTGCAGAGCGCGCTGATGGATCCTGATACTTCCACTGCCGATCTCATTCCCATTGATCACCAGATCATAGGCCCGGGAACGCACCTTTCCCGGATCACTTTCCAGCAACGGAATATCCTCTTCCCGGGGGGCGGTAAACGGATGGTGTTCAGAATCCCACCGTTGCTCTTCGTCATTGTAATGAAACATCGGGAAATCGGTTATCCAGACCAGTGAAAATTCCTGTCTCGGCTCCAGACGCATCCGCTCGATCATTTTAATCCGAAGCTGGCCGAGAAATAGCCGTCCGCTGCGCGGCTGTTCCGCCACCAGCAACATCAGATCTCCTTCAGAACATCCGAGCCGCTCCGCGCAGCCTCTCAAAAACTCATCGCCCAAGTGTTTGCGAACCGGTGACTGAAAATCAGCCCCCGCGACCTTAACCCAAACCAGACCTTTAAGTCCGGAGGTTTTCGCGAACTCGATCAACTCATCTAATTCTTTTAAACTTAATTCCGCCCCTCCCTTTACTCCCAGTCCAAGGATAACCCGGTCCGCGGCTACGGCAGACTTAAACACCTGAAAGTTGGTTACAGCGGAAAGCTGACTGAGATCAATTATCTCCATGCCAAAACGAAGATCAGGTTTATCCGAACCAAACCGGCGCACGGCCTCTTCATAAGACATGCGGGGGAACGGCAGTTCTGGAACAAAGCCCCTGGCAGCTTGAAACATCCGGGCCATAACCTGCTCGGACACTGAAAAGATATCATCTTCATCAATGAACGACATCTCCAGATCCAGCTGAGTAAACTCCGGCTGCCGGTCCCGGCGCAGATCCTCATCCCGGAAACATTTCGCTACCTGAAAATACCGTTCCAGTCCGGAAACCATGAGCAGCTGTTTGAATAGCTGCGGCGACTGCGGCAGCGCGTAAAACAGCCCCGGATTCAACCGGCTCGGGACCAGATAATCACGCGCACCTTCAGGAGTGCTTTTGGTAAGTATCGGGGTTTCAACATCAACAAACCCCAACTCATACAGAACCTCCCGGCAGGCCTGGAAGATACGGGACCGGGTGATAATATTATTCCGCATGCGGGGACGCCGCAAATCAAGATATCGGTACGCGAGTCGAACGTCCTCGCCCACCTCTTTGTCTTCAGTTATTTCAAACGGAAGCGGAGCGCAGGCATTAAGAATCTCCATCTCCAGGACCGCCACCTCCACCTCTCCGGAGGCAATGCGCGGGTTTTCCGTGCCTTCCGGCCGGGGCCTTACCGTACCACGCAGGCAGACCACGAACTCATTCCGCAGGCCGTGGGCCTGCGCGTGCAGATCCGCATCGGTCTCCGGATTAAATACCGCCTGTACCAGCCCTTCCCGGTCACGCAGGTCGATAAATATCAACCCGCCGTGGTCCCGCCGGGAATTTACCCAGCCGCAGAGAATGACTTCCTGACCAATAAGACTACGGTCTACAGTTGAACTTGTCTGAGATCTTTTCATGAAAAGATTGCGATGTCTTATTTCCCCATTCCGACCCGCTGGGCCTGCTGGAAGATCTTTCCTTCTGTCTGGATGGAAGGCGCAATAATAATATCAGCCATCTGCATCTCCTTGATATCTTTCGCTCCCACCGATCCCATGGAAAGCTGCAAAGCTCCAACCAGGTTCTGGGAACCATCGTCAAGACGCGCCGGCCCGAAGAGGATCTCTTCCAGAGAACCGGTAGTACCGACATAAATACGGGTCCCGCGAGGAAGATTCGCGTGCGGCGTTGCCATTCCCCAGTGATAACCACGCCCCGGGGCCTCTTTCGTCCGGGCAAAGGCCGATCCGACCATAACCGCGTCAGCACCACAGGCAAAGGCCTTGCAGATATCCCCGCCGCTGCGCATCCCCCCATCAGTAATAATCGAACAGTAGCGGCCGGGCTTTTTAAAATAAACATCGCGAGCCGCAGCACAATCGATAGTCGAGGTGACCTGAGGCACACCGATGCCAAGAACACCGCGGGTAGTACAGGCCGCACCCGGACCGATTCCCACAAGCAGGGCGCTGGCACCGGTCTCAAAAAGTTCAAGGGCCACACCATAACTCACGCAGTTACCGATCACTACGGGGAGCTTAATATCCCGGCAGAATTCGCCAAGATTCAACGCTTTGTATTCAGTGGATATATGCCGAACCGAGGTAACCGTAGCCTGAACCACGAAAATGTCAGCTCCGGCTTCCTGAGCGATCGCTCCAAATTCCTTAGCCCGTTGCGGAATGGCACTAACTACGCAGGGAACATTATGTTTCTTTATCTGACTGATCCGCTCGGAGACAAGTTTCTCTTTGATCGGCTCATTATATATCCCCTGTACCAGCTTTGTGGCCTCTTCAGGATTGGCATGGGCGATTTTATCCAACACCTCGTTCGGATTTTCGTAGCGGGTCTGGACTCCCTCAAGATTCAATACGGCCAGTCCGCCGAGCTTACCCATCTTGACCGCGAAATCCACGTCTACCACACCGTCCATTGCCGCGGCCATAATCGGCACTTTATAAGTTTTGCTGTCGATCCGAAACGTGGTGTCTACCTCATTGGGATTTATGGTTATCATCCCCGGAGCCAGAGCAACCTCGTCAAAACCGTAACATCTGCGAGCTTTCCTTCCTCTTCCGATAAATTCGCCCATTATTACTGACGCCCCTCCTTATTGGCACTAACGGTGAGTATTTTAGACTTGTCTAAGATATAATTTTAATAATATTAACATAGGAGTACGAGAATGTCAACGACATGAAAATAGAAGACCGAAGTCAGAAGTCGGAAGTCAGAAAACCAAAAAACTTAAACCACAGAGAACACAGAGATCGCAGAGAAAAGAACAAATTAAGATCATAGAGAAAATTTCAGCTTGCTGGCGCTTCGCTTAGTATCTTAAAAATAATATTAGATTGTAGAGAGAGCAGAGGGCAGAGAAATCAGATTAGTCAAATTTTAATCTGTAGTTTGATTTTTTCCGACTTCCGACCTCTGACTTCCGACCTCGGTGAGGCATTGAAAAGAGAAAAGGCCGCGAATGACCGCGGCCTTTTCTCTTTACAGTTTACTTCCTTATCAATACATTCCGCCCATTCCGCCGCCCATTCCAGCGGGCATTCCGCCGCCGGGCATTCCTGCGGATTTTTCTTCTTCTTTGATATCCGTGATCAGGGTCTCAGTCGTAAGCAGCAGACCGGCAATACTGGCCGCGTTTTCCAGCGCGGTCCGGCTTACCTTGGCCGGATCAAGCACTCCAGCCTCGATCATATCCACATACTCGTTCTTGTTGACATCGAAACCGATGTTGCCCTTCTCCTGTTTAACCCTCTGCACGACGACCGAACCTTCCAGTCCGCCATTATTCGCCAACTGCCGAATCGGAGCCTCAAGGGCGCGCAAAACGATATCAACTCCGATCTGTTCATCTCCGACAAGTTTCATCTTCAGCAGAACAGAAGACGCGCGGATAAGTCCGACACCGCCTCCGGGCACGATTCCCTCTTCTACCGCG
>JAGYOO010000082.1 GCA_018399295.1 Candidatus Omnitrophota bacterium
TTGATGAATTTTATCATGTTGTTAATTGAAAAAAAATTGATTCCCTGGGACAGGCGGACATTGAGTGATCTCAACAGACAAAAGGTTTTTAATGATATCGGTTGAAAACCTTTCGAAACTTTTTGAAACTCACTCCAAAAGGGATCCGGTGGAGGCTCTGCGTGTGGTTAATTTCAGGGTTAAACGTGGCGAGTTTATATCCATTATCGGTCCCAGCGGGTGCGGGAAAACGACGCTGTTAAATCTGATCGCCGGATTTATCAGGCCCGAACAGGGCAGCGTCCGTTTTAATGGTGTGCCTGTCAGCGGGCCCGGCCCGGATCGGATAATGGTCTTTCAGGAAGGAAACCTGTTTGAATGGAAAACGGTAAGGTCTAATATTGAGTTTGGACTTAAGGCCAAAAATCTTAACATTAAAAAACAAAAAAAGATATCGGCGGAGATGGTTCGGCTTGTCGGTCTGAATGGATTTGAAGATTCCTATCCTTCACAACTTTCAACCGGGATGAAAAAGAGGGTGGCGCTGGCTCGGGCGCTGGCAGTTGATCCTGACTGTGTTTTGATGGATGAGCCTTTGGCCGGATTGGATCAAATGATCAAGGAGCGGCTGCAGCTGGAAATAATGCATCTGTGGAAATTGACACGAAAAACAATCTTATTCGTGACGCATGATATAGAAGAGGCGGTGTTTATGGCGCAGCGGGTTTTTGTGATGAGTCCTGTTCCGGGAAAGATCAGAGGAAAGGTGGAGGTAGATATTGCTTATCCCCGAAAAATCGAAGTCAAGGCCGGCCGTTATCTGGAGGAACGCAAACGGGAGGTGTGGGAATTATTGAGACCAGGGGGACCCGATTATGCCTGATATCGCTCTTGTTAATATCTCAGTCGCCAGAAGTTATAATGGCAAGGTTTTGTATGAGCGGTCAACAGCGGGGATATTTTCCTTAATAGCGGTTTTAGAAGAGTCTGGATACGATGTTTTATTTCATGAACATTCGATTGACCCTGCTCATTCCGTCAGAGAAGAGATCGAAATACTGGTAAACGCGCTGGAAGCAGTTCCGATAATCGGCATTGGTTCTCATTCCATACATTTGCCGTTTGTGGTTTTGGCTGCCGAAGAATTAAAGAAGCGGTTTCCAGCGACGCGGGTAGTTCTCGGGGGGATGGGGCCTTCGGGAGCAGCCGCGGAATTGGTGGAGATGTTTAGCTTTATTGATGCCGTAGCTGTCGGTGAGGCTGAGGCGACTATCCTTGATATCGCAGCGAGGAAAGGAGGTCAATTGCAGGGGATACCCGGCACGGTTCAAAAAGGAGACGACGGGAATGCGGTAACTGTGTCCCGACGTCTGATAGAGGATCTGGATCAGCTGCCATTGCCCGCCTATAACCGGATAAATTTTCGGGAGTGTCCGATCCCGACGATTATTACCAGCCGTGGTTGTCCTTATGGCTGTTCTTTTTGCAGTTTGAGCTGTTTTTGGAGTCATAAGGTCAGATATCGGTCCGTAGATAATGTAATTCGGGAGCTTAGGTCGCTGAAGGATGATTTTGGCATAGAATATATTTTTTTTGGAGATCCGTCGTTTGTAAATGACCGGGAACGGGCCTTGGCGTTGTGTGAAGGAATGCAAAAGAGCGCGCTTGGCCTGAAGTGGGAGTGTCTTGTCCGGGCCGATCAGATGGATCCGGAAATTATGAGGGAAATGAACCGGTCGGGTTGTGAGGCGGTATTTTACGGTCTGGAATCAGGTAGTGAACAGGTGTTGCGGCGGATTAAAAAGGGGGTTACGGTAGCCAGATCTCTGGAAGTAATACGAACTTCGTTGGATTATTTTAAGACCGTCGAGGTTGGCCTTATGTGGGGGTTCCCTTTTGAAACCTTTGACGATTTTCGCCTGACTCTTGAGACCCGGGACCGGCTGGAAAAAGAGTTTGGCTGCGAGGTCCAGCTGCGCTGGCTGGAGCCTTATCCGAGCACGGAACTTTATTCGCAATTTCGGGAGGCTTTATTTCGTCCGGAAAGCACGAGTTTGATTTATGACCCAAAGGGGCTGAAGAAAAAACTGGTCGGAGGACGGAATTTTTACGATTCCGGCAATGAGATGTCCGGAATCAGGATAATGACAGACGTTACCAATGTAAGGTTCGCGGTAGCGGCAGCTCACGGCGCAGAATACTGCCGCACGCTGATTGAAGAAAATCCGGATATCTTTACTGATTATTATAAATACAGGACTCCGGAGTTGGAGCGAAAACTGGCGCTGGCGGCGGCCTACAGCGCATATTAAGAGGTAATGAAAGAAAAAAATCTGATTTATTCGTTTTTGTCCGACGGTGCTAATTCCAGGCTTCCGGATTCGGATTGCGGGCGGTATTTTGCCGCAAGGACCAGAAAGCTGTTTCATAATCACCAGCTTGTCGGCAATTTTTTTCATTACCGTGCCGCAGTCAGGATCTTAGGATGGGACCATCGTGATATCCTGGAGGAGGGCCGCTTGGATCTGAATCCGGATAAATGGGCGGATTTTGGTCCGCTTAATTTTCATTTGGGTGCCTCGTTGGGAGTTGCCAGGTGTTTTCGGCAAGGCCTTTCCGATCAGGACATCAGATCTTACCCGCCGAATATACTCCCTGAATTAAAGCAGACGGCAGCGGCGCGGATATTCAGGAAGGAATGTGGAAGGAAATTTGAGCTTATTGCCACCGAAGGAGTACAGGCGGCTCTGGCTTATTGTATCATGGCGTTCGTGGAACAGGGGCAGGAGGTGATTGTCACTGATCCCGGATATTTTTTTCTGGAGCCGCCGGTAGTTCTCGCCGGGGGGACAGTAAAGAGGGTGAGATTGACTGACCGGTATCGGTTGGATCCCACTGTTCTTGCCCGATCGATTACTTCCAGGACCAGGATGATCATCCTTTGTGATCCGGTGAATCCGACAGGGACGGTACATGAACGGGCCCGGTTAATGGCGATAGCGCGGTTAGCGCGGCAGCATGACATAGTCCTGATTCATAATATTACCCATGCTTCGCATCGGATAAATCCGGGCGCCGATCATCATCCTCTATCTGAATTATGCGGCTGGAAAAATATTGTGACTGTTTCCGGGATGTCTCACGGCTACGGCATGGCCGGGGTGAGACTCGGCTTCGTGGCCGGGCATCCTCTGATGATCCAGGCGATTCTGGGGGTAAAAAGTGCCTTGACCCGAATTAACACCGCCCTTCCGGCTCAGCGTGCGGCCCTGGTCGCGTTAAAGGACGAATCGTATTTAAACCGCTGCGGGAAGAAACTGCGGTCTAATTTCCGTCTGCTCCAGGCTATAGTAACGGACACTCCGTATCTTTCGTTTTTAGTCGAGCCGGATTTCGGTTATTTTGCCGCAGTTGATACCAGTCGGATAAAGGCCAGCAGTCAGGAACTGGTGATTACACTGCTTAAACAGAAATGCGTGGTTTATGCGTCAGACGGGCTCGGTGAGGTCAAACCCACTTCTTATGTCAGGATAAATTTTTCCTCGCCCCGAAAGGAACATTTCCGCTGGCTGCAGGAGGCTTTGCCAAAGGCCGTTGCGGAAGCTGAAACCGGGAAATACCGGCACCAGGTTATCAGTTTTTTCAGAAAGGTCGGGACCCCCCGCTCGAACAAAATTGCGAGAAAGATCGAGGCCTTGAAAAAATGAAGGATACTGTTTTGAATACCCTGAAAAACGGCAGGCGACTGATCGGGGACGGTCAGGCGGGGCTTTATTTGGCAAGCCGCTTAAGGTCTCTGAAAGACCTGATTCGGACACGCGAAAGTGGGCATCCCGCCAGGTTGCTCTGGAAACAGCTCATCTATCAGAACTTTGACAGGAGTCCGGCGGTGCTGCGCCGTAATTTTCAAAAGACACTTCGCGTTTGTGTTACCTATCGATGCAATCTGTCCTGCCGGCATTGTTACGCTAAAGGATTAAGTCAGAATTCTGAGGATATGAGTATCGATGAATTTGACCGGTTGGCCGAGTGGGCCGTTAAAATGGGGTGGAAGACACTTAGATTTATCGGAGGTGAACCTACGGTACATCCCCGGTTCGGGGACATCCTGAGGAGATGCTTTCAAAACCGGACCAGAGTCAACATGTCTACAAACAATGTGTTTTCTCCTGAGATTCTGCCGCTTCTGCGCGATCCGCTGTTTGAGGAGGTCTCAGTTCATTATAACAGTCCAGAGTTTTTGGGCCGGGATAATACGGCCAGGTTCTACGAGAATTTGGATTACTTTTTAAAAAATCGTATAAGATTTGGGTTCTCATTTCCTTTAGATGGTCAGCGAAGCGGGTTGGAAGGATTGGTTCGCGACCTGGATAAATATCGACCGGCCTATCTAAGGGTCAATCTTCCCTTGCCGGGACTTTACAGAGATTCGACAAAAGAGCTGTTTGAATCAGCCGAGAGTGTTTATGAGGAGATCTTAACGCTGCGGAAAAAGTGCCTCCCGTTTAAGGTGCCGTTCTTTATGTATCATCCTGTTCCGGAATGTCTTTTTTCTCCTGAACAGTGGCAGGAGCTTAAGGCGTTTTCTTCCTTTTTTGTTTTTCACCGCTGTCCCCTGGGTATTAAAAACGATTACGGGATCATGGTTACAGTCAATCCCGATCTGTCGTTTTTTCCCTGTCCGGTCTTATCGATGAAAAGGGAAAATATCCTCTCGTTCAACAGCCGGCGGCAGATAAGCGAGTGTTTCCGGGAAGAGTTGATAGAAAATATGTTACGGCCCTTAAAGGATGACTGTAGAAAGTGTGAGGCCGGTAAAAAGTTTGTTGCCGGAGTGAGCGGCGGGTTGTCTGAACGGCAGTTTTTCCGTAACGGCGGATGCCAGGGGGGATGTTTGAGGTTTCGCTGGGAAGAACGAAAGTACTGTTATCCGGAATAGATGGAAGATGAATTCGAATGAATGTTTCAAAATCTGCTTATTGCATAACGGTTGTGACAGACGCTCGTTGGATACATCACGGCTGGCTGAATATTTCAGACAAAACGGCTGTAAGCTTGTCCGGTCCGCGCGGCGCGCTGATTTTATTGTTTTTATGACTTGCGCGTTTATAAAAAATAAGGAGGATGAGTGCTTCGAAATTATCCGTTCTCTGAATCAATATAAAGGTGAGCTGATAGTTGCGGGATGCCTGCCGGCAGTCAATGAGGCGAGATTTAAAAAAGAGTTTAAGGGCCGTTTTGTGACCACGCGGAATTTGAAGGATATAGACGCTCTTTTCAAAGATTTTCAAGTGAGATTTGAATCAGTTCCTGACGCGAATACTTTTGATCGGCAAGCGCATATCTATAACCGGTTACCGGCGTTTCGATTCAGGCTCTGGCGGGAGTTGCTCTCGCACAGGAGGACACTGCCGGGCCGGATCAGTAAACGCATTGGGCGGTTGCTGAGAGTCAAGGCGGACGAAGGAGAGGCTGAGGCCTATCTGCGCGTCTGCTGGGGATGTTCCGCTAATTGTTCTTATTGTTCTATCCGGGAGGCGGTGGGAGAGTTCCGGAGCAAACCGTTGCGCGATTGCCTGCGGGAGTATGAACATCTGCTGAAACAAGGATACAAAAGATTTGCGATAGCGGGCGATAATGTCGGGGCTTATGGTAATGACATTGGATCGAGTCTTGTTGAATTGCTGGAGCGGATGGCGGACATCGGCCCAGATAAATCAGTAAAATGGAGGCTCCAGTATCTTAATCCGGAGTGGCTGGTGAGGTATCGGCAATCTTTCGTCCGATTGGCAAAGCAGAAACGTTTTTCTCAGCTGCAATGCCCGATCCAGTCAGGTAATCCCAGAATACTTAAGCTGATGAATAGATTCCCGGATCAGGAAACAGTGGAATCGATATTAAATGAGTTGCGGGAAGCGGATGAACGCCTGGAGTTGTGTACCAACATTATAGTCGGTTTTCCTTCAGAAACGGAGGAAGAGTTCAGCCAGACTATCGATTTTATCTTGAGGTCCGGTTTTGACTATGTCTGGCTGTTTACCTACAGTCTGCCGTGTCGTGCGGATGATGCCAAGCCTGAACATGTCACTGCCCCGGAGGTTATAAGGGAAAGAGTCGCTTGGGCGTGCCGGAGATTTGATAAAAAGAAAATCAGCTACGTTCATAACAATAACATCAGAGTATAGATTACCCGATGAATACTGTCCTTATTTCAATTTACAGTCTTGATTTTGGAGTCCGTCATATCAGTTCTTTCCTCCAGCAGCATGGATTGGAGACTTTTTTGCTGTTTTTTCGCCGGCTGGAAATCCCGGAACAGTTGAACCTGAATGACTACCTGAGTTATCAGCCGTTGGATTTTCAGTACGGCCTGGAACGCGATATCGAATTGACGCTCGAGTTTATCCAAAAAACAAAACCGGGAATAGTCGGGGTGAGTGTCGGTTCTCCCGGATTCCAAAGCGCGGTTTTGCTGTCGGAAGCGATTAA
>JAGYOO010000083.1 GCA_018399295.1 Candidatus Omnitrophota bacterium
CAAGGCGGATCCGAAGCAGCCGGTGATACTTGATTTTAGCCGGAAGTATGTTAGAATAGCTAAAGCTCAAACTTCCGTAACTTCGCCCCTGTAGCTCAGATGGATAGAGCAGCGGTTTCCTAAACCGCGTGCCGGACGTTCGAATCGTCTCAGGGGCACCAATTTGATTTGTGTTAATTATGAGTGAACAGATTCTGATTGACCTGCATACGCATAGCCTGCTCAGTGACGGTTGCCTGCTGCCGGCGGAACTGTTGCGCCGCTGCGAGGCCGCGGGCTATTCCGGTCTGGCCATTACTGATCATGTCGATTCCTCGAATGTGGCCGAGGTGTTGAGGGCTATCAGCCGTTTTTGCCAGGGAATGAACGGCAAAACACCGGTAATGCTGGTCCCGGGTGTGGAAATCACCCATGTGCCTCCGGGAGAGATCGAAGGGATGGTCCGTTTTATCCGGTCGCAGGGAAAGTTTCTGATTGTCGGTCATGGCGAGACCCCGGTAGAACCTGTTACCCCCGGAACAAATCGCGGATTTATCCTGGCCGGAGTGGATATCCTGGCCCATCCCGGGCTTATCAGTCCTGAAGAGACTCGATTGGCGGCTGAGCGGGGTGTGTGTTTGGAAATAACCGCCCGCAAAGGCCATTGTCTGGGTAACGGCCATGTGGCTCGTCAGGCCCTGGCGCATGAAGCGTTGCTGGTAATGGATACGGATACGCATGGACCGGATGATCTGTTGAGCCCGCGTAAAGTCAGAAATACCATCTGTGGCGCGGGTATCGAACCCGAACGCATCCCCGAATTTATTGAGAACTCTTTGCGCCTGGCCCGAAAATACAGGCCATAAATCCTGAGGTTGCCGGCATTGGCCTGAGTTCGAAGAATCAGCACTCTTTTTGAAGCTGAACGGGTTGCGGATTCAGAATCCGCGTGATAAAATATCTCGGGAGATAATAAAATGAATGAAAGAAGGGGAACTTTAAGAGTTCCGGCTGTGTTATTTGTCCGGTTTAAATCCACAGAAGTTGAGTCTGAGGGCTGTGGTGGATTTACCGCTGATCTTAGCCTGGACGGAATGCAGATTTTGTCTCCCCGGGCCTTGGTGCCGGATTCCGACCTCGAACTGACGATTGACGTGCCTGATTCGCCTCAGCTGACCTTTGCCGAGGGGTGTGTTCGCTGGCTCGGAGAGATCTCCCAGGATGAGAACGGAAACGAGGTCTATCCTACCGGCGTGGCATTTACTTATATCGATCCCCGGGACCGGAATGATCTTGCCGACTATCTTAAACGTTCCTGAAAAATTAATTTAGAGGAGAAGAATGGTTTCTTTAAACGTTAGAATGTTTTTTCTTGTCGCGCTGATGTTTGCGGTAGTTTACGCGATCATTACTGTCTTTGCCGCGGCTATGGGCATGCATAACTTTGCTTTTTACGCGGTTCTGGCCGGAGTGATGATGTTTATCCAGTACATGGCCGGACCGTTTATCATCGAACGGTTCATGGGCGTGCGTTATGTGACGGAAAAGGATGAGCCGGAGTTGTATGCTATGGTCAGCGAGATGGCGCAAAAGGCAAAGATACCGGTGCCCCGGCTGGGTATTTCCAATCAGGCCATACCGAATGCCTTTGCCTTCGGTCGGAGCCTGAAGGATGGCCGGATCTGTGTTACCAGCGGCATTCTCAAGTTACTTGACCGGCACGAACTTCGGGCCGTACTCGGCCATGAGCTGTCGCACATCAGAAACCGGGACGTGCTGACTATAACTCTGCTTTCAGTTATCCCCCTGATCATGTACCGGGTTGCTTTTCATATGATGTTTTTCGGTGGTCGGGGGAGGCGGAATTCTCAGAATACCCTGGTTCTGGGGCTGGTGGCGTTCATATTCTATTTCATTACCAATCTTATTGTTCTTTACGGCTCCCGCGTACGGGAGTTTTTCGCTGACCGCGGTTCGGTGGCTCTGGGGAATCATCCCCGCTATCTGGCTTCAGCCCTGTACAAGCTGGTGTACGGCAGTTCCCGTCTGAGTAAGGAATCTACGCGTTCGGTGCAGGGGGTAAAGGCTTTTTTTCTTAATGATCCCTCTCGGGCCCAGGGAGAACTGAAAGAGTTTAAGCAGATAGACCATGATGGTAACGGGGTTATCGATATTGAGGATCTGCGCTCTTTAAGTCGGGCAAAGCTGAGGCTGACTGCCGGAGCCAGATTGGCAGAGTTGTTCAGTACCCATCCGAATATGCTCAAACGGGTAAAAAAGTTATCCGGTTATCTCTAATGAAAGATGAGTGTTGTCTTTAATCGGCTTGACGGCCTGCCATCCCGGCAGGCTGTTTCATTAAATAAAAACCGGAAAAACTGATTCCGGCTTTACCAAAAATTGAATGATCAGCAGGAATAAGGCATAGTTTTTTTGAAAATTCATCAAGAGAGGGAGATTCGATAGTGGGAAATCAAGAGCGCCGGCCGCGGTATATGTTGCAGGAAGATGGGAAGTTTGTTATTGAGAACTACGACCTGGCGAAACCTTTTGCCTCGTTTTTTCCCGGCATTGCGGGTGTCTTTGGCATTCCGATGTGGGTGTTTTACGTTAACCGGGGACAGGGAGTGGCCAGCTACGGGGTACGGGATAAGTCGCATTCGGTGCTTGAGTTTCTTCCGGCAAACCGGGCCTGGCAGATGACCGGCTGGAAAGGTTTTCGGACCTTTCTTAAAATCGAAGAGGGAACCCGGCGGGTTAATTATGAGCCGTTCCAGAACTTTTCAGACTCTGGTCGGGTTCACCGGAAGATGATAATAGATTCCTGTGGATTCAGGCTGCGGGAAGATGCCCTGGCTTTGGGCCTTGAATTCAATGTTAAATACTTCACCCTGGCCGAAGAGCCGCTCGCCGGGCTGGTTCGCGGCATGACGATTCGGAATACCGGTAATAAACCAAAAAGTTTTGAGGTCTGTGACGGTCTGGCTCAGATAGTTCCCTGTGGTCTGAATGACTGGTTTCTTAAACACCTGGCCCGGACTATGGAGGCCTGGATGCGGGTGGAGTTCATTACCCGGTTTAAAGTGCCGCTGTTTAAGCTTTCAGTTGATCCTTCCGACCGGCCACAGGTAATCCCGGTTAAGGGTGGTAATTATTACTCCGGCTGGGCCAGACAGGCAAAAAAACTGTTGTCCGCGAAATTCATTGTCGACCCGGACACCATATTTGGCCCGCTTAGCGATCTAAATCATCCGCGCCGCTTTTTTAGTGATGAGTTTGCCTCCGGCCAAAAACAGATGGCTGACAGCAAGACTCCCTGCGCGTTTGCTTGTTACAGGACAAGACTTGATCCTGGCGAAGCTATTACACTCTATGCGGTTTCCGGCCATCTGGAGAATGAGAAGGAGCTGGAACATTTTCTTTCCCGCGCCCGCGGGAACGGATATCTGGAAGAGAATGAGAAAAGGTACAAAAGAATCGTTAGCGGAATCGAAGATAACATGTTTACCGTCAGCGCCAGACCGGAATTTGATCTCTACTGCCGGCAGACCTATCTGGATAATGTTCTGCGCGGCGGACATCCGCTGACTTTAGCGGCAGAAGACCGCCGTTTCGTGTTTCATGCTTTTAGTCGGAAACACGGTGATCTGGAGCGTGACTATAATGATTTCGTGGTCCAGCCCTCGTATTTTTCTCAGGGAAACGGAAATTATCGGGACGTTAATCAGAACCGGCGCTCGGATGTCTGGTTTAATCCTGATGTCAATGAGACTAATATCGTCGGATTTTTTAATCTGCTTCAGCTGGACGGATTTAATCCTCTGGTAGTCCGCGGGGCCCGTTTTCGGATGAGTTCTAAGGCCGGATATCAGACGATCGTACGTTGTCTGCGGGACAGAAAAGATCTTAAACGGCTGCGGGAATTCCTTAAAGAGCCGTTTGATCCGGGCAGTCTATTCGCGTTTATTGAGGACAGCGGGGTGCAACTGAAGACCGGGCGGATGGAGTTTCTGAAGTCGGTTCTTGCCTCAGCCGAAAAGTATGAATCCGCGACGCATGGAGAGGGGTTCTGGGTCGACCATTGGACGTACAATATGGACGCGCTGGAATCGTTCATCGAGATATTTCCTGACAGGCTGGAGAAACTGTTGCTTGATGAACGCAACTGTGTGTTCTTTCAGAACCGGTTTAAGGTAAATCCGCGCGATAGAAAGTATGTGCTGCTTAATGGCCGGGTGCGGCAGTTCCACTCGGTGTCCGAATCGGATATCGAATCAGCAAAAAGCGAGTGTCAGGTCCGAACGAATTACGGCAGAGGAGAGGTCTATCGTACCGGTCTACTGGCTAAGATCCTTACCCTGATCATTAATAAAACAGCCTCGCTCGATTCTTCCGGAACAGGAATTGAAATGGAGGCGGACAAGCCCGGCTGGTATGATGCCTTAAACGGACTGCCCGGATTATGCGGATCTTCTGTCTGCGAGACCATGGAGCTGTTGCGGATGACCCGCTTTCTCCGAAAGTTTCTGGAGCAGTCAAGTCTGCAGGCAGTTAAGCTGCCGGAAGAGCTTTTCATGTTCGCGACCAAAATTGATAAACTGCTGCAGCGGAATTTAACGGGTAAGATCTCTGACTTTTCCTGCTGGGACAAGTCAACCGGAAAAAAAGAGGCTTTTCGCAATCAGGTAGCCGAGGGTGTCTCCGGTCGGGAGCAGTCTTGGGAGAGAAAGTCTTTACTGGGGTTTCTCGGACGCGTTGAACAGAAATTGAGTATTGGTCTGGAAAAGGCCAAAGACTCTGAAACCGGTTTATTTCACACGTATTTCATGAACGAGGTTGTCAAATTCGAAAAGATTATTTTGCCTGACGACCGCGTGGAACGTGACGCCAGTGGGCTTGAGCGTGTGCGTCCGCTTTCTTTTCGGCAGCATCCTTTGCCTCTTTTTCTTGAGGCGCAGGTGCACGCCCTTCGTCTGGAGGAGAATCCGGCCCGGCTGGCTGAACTGCATGCCGGTGTTCGTCGCAGCGAGCTGTTTGATCGCCGCCTGAAAATGTATAAGGTTAACGCCTCATTAAAATCAATGACTAAAGATATCGGCCGGGCGAGCGCTTTTATACCGGGGTGGCTGGAAAATGAGTCAATCTGGCTTCACATGGAGTATAAGTATATCCTGGAGCTGCTGCGCGGGGGGATGCATCATGAATTTTTCCAGGATTTCTTCAATGCCCTGATTCCGTTTCAGGATCCGGCACGCTATGGACGCAGTAATCTGGAAAACAGTTCGTTTATCGTCAGCAGCGCTCATCCTGACAAACGTCTTCACGGCAATGGCTTTGTAGCCAGATTAAGCGGGTCTACGGCTGAGTTTTTAAGCATGTGGCTTTGGATGAACTTCGGTCAGCGGCCGTTTCGTTTGGACGCGGAAGGGAAACTCAGCCTGGGGTTCAGGCCGGCCCTATCCGCGGAGCTGTTTACCTCAAAGCCCGAAAACGCGGTATGGCATGGACTGGAAGGTGAAGAGTTACGGGTTCCGGTTCCGGCGGATTCTTATGCCTGTACGTTTCTCGGCAGAACCATAGTTGTTTATCTGAATCCGGAGAGAAAGTCTACTTTTGGAAGAAACGCGGCCCGCTGCCGCCGGTACCGTTTGTTCGCAAAAGGCCGGGTAGTTGCCTTGGAAGGTGAAAGCGTAGGCGAGCCGTACGCGAGCCGGATAAGGGACAATGAATTCAGCCGGATCGAAGTCGATCTGGAGTAGGATTTAAAGGCTGGAGATGAAGGATGTTATCTCTTTGATTATATAATCAGGCGTAGAGGCTCCGGCAGTAATTCCGACGCGGGTTTTTCCCGCGAACCATTCCCGCCGTATTTCTTCTTTTGAATTCACCAGGTAGCTGGCGGAATTGAGGCGCCGGGATATCCGGTAAAGCCGCTTTGTGTTCGCGCTTTTGCGGGAACCGATAATGACTACGACTTCCTGCTGCAACGGCAGACTCTTGATCTCTTCCTGTTTAAGCCGTGTCGGCCGGCAAATGGTGTTTAAAAACTTGAAGTCTTCCTTAACCAGCGGCCGGATCTTTTCAGCCATTAGCAGCGTTTTTTCCATTTCCTGTGTCGACTGTACTACGACCGCGGCCTTTCGCAGCGGAGTTTGTTTCAATTTCTCCAGGTCTTTATCCTGAGAAACGACCAGCGGCGGATGGTTAAGATGGCCCTTGATCCCCACGACTTCTTCGTGACGCGCGTCTCCGATTATGATTATCGAATAACCTTTAGCCTCAAACTTGCGGGCGAGTTCCTGGATCTCCTTTACCATCGGACAGGTTGCGTCAATGACCTTATATCCGAGTTTGCGCGCCTTTTCATAAGTTTCACGGGGCGCTCCGTGGGCCCGAATGATCAGAACCGCTCCGGATTCCTTTTTCCAGGTAAAAGATATTCATAAAACCA
>JAGYOO010000084.1 GCA_018399295.1 Candidatus Omnitrophota bacterium
TTTAAAACCTTAAAAAACACTTTTATTCCCACCTTTATGACCTTTCCTCCCCAGCCGGAGGGGAGGGGGGGGGAGGGGAGTTTGTCCTATTTTTAGAAAGAATCCACGCTCAGAACCAGAATCTTTTGCCATTTTCGACTCAAGTTCAATATTTATAATACTTTAAATCATTTATTCCCGGAATGGATTTTGCTTATAATCCTTAAAACTTCGTAATTTATTTATCATAGACTTTGCATAACACAATGTTATTATTATGTTTACGTAAAAAAATGGGCGCCGATTTCTCTTTACAAACTATTATTATTCTGTTATTATTTCTGTTTAAGGAGAACCGGTTATTGCCATGAAAAAAACCAAAGACCAGGAATTTGTCGAGCTTTTTCGCTACTGGACGGGCAGGCTTGAATTGCAAGCTGAGATTCCGGTAGTCAAGGATAACCGTTATGACTGCCACGCTTGCGTAGAAAATTGTCCAAAAACCCGAAAACCGATTCTCAAATATAACGCAAAGAAACTATCACGCCTGAGCAGGGCATATCTTGTCTTCACTGTTTTTCATGAGATCGGGCATATCCGGGACAAGGTACCATACAACACGGAAACTCAAAAAGTATATGCCGAGTATCGCGCGGAAAAATTCGCGCTGCGGATGCTTAAAAAACATTACCCCCGCCTTTACCGTGAAAACCTTTCTTTGACCAGAGTCCTTATGGCTGATAGAAAATGGATCAAGGAAAACAATCTGCATTACAAGGCCTTCAAAAAAATCCGGGAATACAATCCCGCCAAATAGCCGGTTGTTTGACACTAAATCATTAAGGATGATATAATAAACCGGTTTTAAATTAAGAAAGGAAATTAAAACTCCCATGACTACCTTCGAAAGAAGAAGCTTTGCCCGAATACATGTTGGAATTGAAGCAGTATATAAACAAGACGGACAAGCCAGCGAGAAATCAGCCTTAATCAAAGACATAAGCTTGTCGGGCATTAAGATAGTTGTTAATGACGATATTACTGAAGGTAATAATCTGGATATCGTTATTCATACTCCCGCTTTTTCAGAACCAATGGCAGTACGCGGCCGTCTCGTATGGAAGCGGCAGCTAACCCAGTCTTTTTCCGAGGCGGGACTTGAGTTTACCGAAATCTCTAAAGACCAGCAGTCGGAACTGGGCGAATATATTAAAAAAAGCCTTTTTCGTCTACAAGAACAGCGACGCTTTTTGCGTTGCCCCCTGAGCGTCCGCCTTCAATATGGCCCGCCGGAAGAAGTACCATCCGGGAAGGGCCTGACCATTGATATCAGCCCTTCCGGCTTGAAGGCTTATTTTCATGAACGCGTAGAAGCACATACATGCCTTCAGCTACAGCTGAAGTTAAGCGGAACCGACAGAACCATTGAGCCGATCGGAGAAGTCATCTGGATTAAACGAGACATCACCGGAAACTTCTGGGAGACAGGCATTGAATTTACTTCCATCCCTGATCCCGATGTCGACCTCATCTCTGAATACATTACAAAAACCCTGAATACCAAGCCGTAAACCGGCGAAACCAGTTTCGATTCATTCTCCGGATTTAATCAATTAAAAGAGCGGTCTAACCGGAAAGGTCTATTCAGTGAAGTTGGCAAGTTTTTTTTCGCGGCAGAAGGCCTGGTCAGAAATAAAGTTTTTTAAAAAAAAGTCCCGCTTTCCGTAAAATGGTGCATTACCTATCGATGCAACCAGACCTGCCGATACTGTGGTTTAAGCCGAAAGGAAACACGGGAATCAACCACACCGGAAGCTTTCAGCGTCATTGATATTTTAAAGGAACTGGGAACCCGGGTGCTCACGATAACCGGAGGCGAACCTTTAATCCGGGATGATCTGGGCCACATTATCGCCTATGCCAAAGAAAAAGGACTTATCGTAACCGTAAATTCCAACGGGAAACTTGTACCGGAGAAAATTCAGAATTTAAAAAAAGTTGATGTACTGTGTTTAAGTCTTGACGGTTCCTCAGAGGTCAATGACGCGATTAGGGGAAACGGAAGTTTCGCGAACGTGCTTAACGCTCTGGAAACCTGTCGCGAAAATAATATCCCCACCAGTTTAGGCTGTGTGCTCTCAAGGCATAATTTGGACCAGATTGATTTCCTGCTGGAATTAGCTCAAAAATACGGGATAAAAGTTAGTTTTCAGCCGGCAAGCGAATATATATTGGGAACTTCAGAAATCAACCCAACAGCACCGAAAGAAAAAGAGTACAAACTCTGTCTGCTCAAGTTAATCCGGTTAAAAAAGCAGGGATTCCCAATCCACAATTCTGAAGCCGGATTAAAACACCTGTTAAACTATCCGGATGATAAAAGGATAAACTGCAGTGCGGGAAGTCTGGCCTTTCGGTTATTGCCTGATTCTACGCTCACCGCCTGCGACAGACAACTGGAACCGGCCCCTGAGAAGCGGCTTTTAAAAGAGAGCATAAAAGAGGCTCTGTTAAAGATGACATCTACCGGCTGCAATCAATGCTGGTGTGCCTCAACAGTCGAATTTAATCTGATAAGTCCATTTAATCTTAACGCGATTTTTAACCTGCTGCGCACTTTCAATTCAAAACGTTGACATGCGATTATGAAAATAGCCTTCGTTCATCTTCCCTTCCGGCATCATATTTTTTCAGAAAATCTTAAGGTCGTTGATGAAGAGTTCATCTCGCCGCCGCCAATAATCCTGGCCCATGTCGCCGCGATCGCACAGAAGGCCGGACACCAGACAGCAATTATCGATGCCCATATCTAGGACCTGAATAAACCGGCACTGAAAGAGCGTATCCTTGAACTCAAGCCGGATATTCTCGGTTTTCGTCTTGATACGTATAACTTTCGTGATTCACTCGCTTACATCGAGTTTCTTAAAAGGGAATTAAAAGTCCCGGTGATAGTTGGAGGCATAAATCTTTCGCTGTACCTCCGGGAAACTATGAGTCACGGGATATTCGATTTCAAGATAGAGGGGGAGGCAATCGAATCTCTGCCTCTTTTACTGGATGCCCTGGAAAACAACAGCAGCGTTTCCGCTATTCCGTGATTACATTATCACGACACTGATGGCCGCTCGTTATACACCCCCAATTCCGGAACACTTAGAGAATTTGATGATTATCCGTTTCCCGCCCGAAACCTGTTACCCAATCATTTATACCAATCCTTTGTATCGAAGAGAAAAAACTTCACGATAATGCTGACTTCAACCGGATGCCCGTACAAGTGCACCTTTTGCGCGATAGCCGGATTGAATCATTATCGGGAACGGACACCGGCCAGCGTCTTGGCGGAAATCAAGGAATGCTATTACGAATACGGGGTGAGGGAGATTGACTTTTTTGACGCCTGTTTTTTCGTAAATAAAAAAAGATGCATGGAGATATTCCACGGGCTGAAAAAAATGGATCTGGACCTATCCTGGACCTGCCGAAGCCGGGTCGATCTGGTGGATAACGAGTTGCTTCAAACCGCCCGGGACTGTGGATTAAGAATGATCTTCTGGGGAATTGAGTCGGCGGACAAGGATATTTTAACCCGGATTGACAAAAACATCGTTCCGGCCCAGACAGAAGCAGCAGTAGGCATGGCCCGAAAATTGAAAATAAAAAATCTCGGGTTTTTAATGATCGGCAACGCTGGGGAAGAAAGAAATGATGTTGTCAAAACTATTAACTGGGCCAAGAAACTGGAACTGGATTACGCGCAGATCTGCCGCACTATTCCCAAACCCGGATCACTGTTAAACAGGCAAATAACGGATGAGACCGGACAGGACTATTGGAGAGATTTTATTCTGGGCAAAGAACAGGAGAAACGCATTTTTAATCCCCAAAGCAGATTAACCGAGGAAGAAGCCGAAAAGCTTTTGAAATGGGCCTATTACAGTTACTATTTCCGCTTAAGATTTATTCTCAGAACTCTCGTCAACACCCGTTCCCTGGGAGAACTGCTGCGTTACTGCCGGGTTGCCATCAGGATGCTGTCGCATTACTTTTATACTGACGTCAGGTTCAACAAAAACTTCAGTTTTTTTCGCTTTTTTCCTCACAAATGAAAGATATAAAATGACTGTTCTGAAATATTCTATTCTTGGATTTAAGGCCCTGGCCCATCTTCACATCCTACATAGATCCTATCCGCTGGCACTACGCTGGCAGCTTTTAGACCGGTGCAACAACAGGTGTAAATACTGCAACCTCTGGCGAAACCCTCGAACTGAGATGTCTTTAAAAGACATCCAGCAAGTATTAACCGAGGCCAAAAAGGCCGGGAAAGTCCGAATTTCCTACAGCGGGGGAGAGCCGCTACTTAGACCGGATATCGAAGAAATCATTAAGTTCACTAAAAGGCTGGGCATCTCCTGCAGCATGAACACTAAAGGAGCCTTAATCGAAAAAAGGAAAGAGACTGTTAAGAGTCTTGATCTGGTAAAAATAAGCATAGATGGAGAGGAGAATACACATGATTTTATCACGGGAAGAAAAGGCTCCTACAACCAGGCCTTAATCGCTCTTGAAAAATGCCGGGAATGGGGGATAAAGACCGTCATTACGGCCACAATCACTTCTCATAACATCAATACTCTGAAGCATATTTTAGAATTAGCGAAAAGGTTAAATATTATGGCCGCGTTTCAACCGTTCAAACTGATGTACAAAGGTTCCCAGGACACCAGCCTGATCCCGCCCAAGACCGAATACCGGCAGGCAGTTCAACAACTTATTGATTTAAAAAAAGGAAAGTTCCCCTATTTAAGAAACAGTCTTTCCAGCCTGTATCACATACTTGAATATCCGGAATTCCCGAATACCCCGTGCGTGGACGGCAAACTGTTCTCAGTGATCGATGTAGACGGCAAGATGCTGCCATGCGACCGTAATGACGGCCCGTTACTTGGCGACCCTCAGGATGTACGAAACGGGTATTTAAAGGCTTTTCGCAGTCTACCTAAGGTAGAATGCTCCGGTTGCGGATTTTTGGGCGCCCGGGAATTATCATATTTTGCCAATTTCTCCTATAAAGGTCTGTCAGCGGTGACGAAACTTTTGGCGCGATAATTCAGGCCTTATACACACCGAACCAAGCCAGGAACCCCTGATTCGATCTCATATCATCACCCTTCAGAATCATCAGGAGAAGAATCAAAGGGAAAACCATCCTTTAGCTTTAAACAATCCTTAAAACTTGCACGAGAAGACTCGCGTTCAGTCCTGCTAACATCAGAAAAACACTCTACCAGCCATGCGAATCAACCCCTTCGCGACATATTCTCAGCTTCCTATAATATATATTATGTAAACCAATTGGCCCAAAGGCTATATTTGTAAGTTATGTCTAATCAATGGTTTAAGTTGTTTTGTGGATAACCTGAGGATAACTTTAAGGTATTTGCAATGAGTTATCTACACCTTGAGCGGCCACCACTCCGCGGCCTGCCTTGATACCGCAATATTGGCCTTTAGAAAACGTCACCAAACAGGGTTGTCAGTCTCTTTTTACTGATATTCTGCCAAGGAAGCAAAAGCCTCTTCTGAAAGTCTGCCCCAACATAAGACGGCCCAGAGACCGGGAATTTTCAGTTAAATTATACAGGGGAGAGCACTGTTTTTCAAAAGACAGCCTCCCTCTTCCCGGCCAGCCTGCCCCCTTCTTTTTGATGATTTTAAGCTAAGGGTAACAAGGCCAGAATAAGAGACTGCGCTTAGAATTACCGCAAAGAGAGGGTGAAAAGGCGATTTAACGGGGTCTGCCCTGGCAGGAGACATTCCCAAACAAGGCCTTAGAAGCGCCACAAAAGCCATTACTGAGGATACCTCAGAATTACTTAATATCTCTAAATCATCACAGCCTAACTCAAAAGACGAACTCGCTGTCTTCGGTGTGATTTTGAGAATCCGGGCCACAGGAGGGTCACTAATGTCAGGCTTTAAATGAGGTGTCCTTACCTGATATCATCTTCGACCCGGGAGCATGCGGAGACTAGTCAATGGCATTAAAAAAAACCGCGTCATTACGATGCGGTAAGAGCAGCTGCTATTGCCCTTGCTCACAAGACTGAATAATCAGTAACGAAAATTTTGCGGTTTTTTATGGGGACAGTGTTTTTCCGGCAAGTCGCAATATACCTATTTAAACCCGACGCGTCTTGCGCAGTCGCCTGGCGAGTCTGCAAAAAGTAAGATCACCGATACTCATTCCGGTATTTTTTTTGAAACCGTTACTGAAACAAAGACTGTTGGCAGCCTGCATCTTTTCACTTGAGCGAAAATAAATAATGCGATACTCCTGCTCCTGACAGAATTTTACGGCCTCGATAAGCAGCTGTTTCCCCAGCCCGATCCCCCGGTACTCGGATTTCACAAATATGCGCCGCAGCAGGGCCGAGTTATTA
>JAGYOO010000085.1 GCA_018399295.1 Candidatus Omnitrophota bacterium
CAAAGCTTACCGGCCGGACGTTTATCGCCGAAGGGGCGGAGATTATAAACTCTACACTTCGCGGCCCGGTGGTAATTGGTAAAAACGCGAAGATAATCGATTCGTTTATCGGCCCCTACAGCAGCATCGGTGATGGTTCGTTAATTGAAAGTTCGAGCATTGAACATTCGGTGATATTGACCGGAGTGAAAATTCGGGGTATCAGTCGCCTGGAGGACAGCCTGGTAGGGCAGGACAGCGTGATAATCCATAACGTTAAAAATCATACCGCCCTGCGCCTGATGATCGGCGACGGCGCGGTAGTGGAGGTATAGGAAATGGGCGGAATCGAAGGTGTTGTTTATAAGGAAGTAGCCATGCATCATGATTCGCGTGGTTGGCTGGCGGAATGTTTTCGGCAGGACGAGGTGAGTCCGGAGACCTGGCCGGTAATGTCGTATATCAGTGTGACCCTGCCAGGGATAACTCGCGGGCCGCATGAACATCAGGACCAGACGGATTATTTCTGCTTCCCGGGAACGGCCCGCTTTGACGTTAAACTCTGGGATAACCGCGACGGTTCGGCTACCCAGGGTGAGAGTGTTCTGTTTACCGCAGAACAAGGCCGGGTTACGGTTATCATCGTTCCTCCCGGGGTTGTCCACGCGTATAAGAATGTTGATGACCGGCCGGGGATGGTGGTTAATTATCCGAACCGGCTGTTTGCCGGAAACGGCCGAAACGAACCGGTGGATGAGATCAGGCACGAGGAACAGGCCGGTGCGAAGTTCAGGTTTTAGGTGGAGGCTGGCCGCGGCCCTGGGGCTGATGCTCCTGATAAGCGCTCTTTCCTCGATTCCTTTGGACGGGATAAAGCGCGGGGTAAAGGAAATCCCGGGCTATTCCAGCGCCCGGCAGGAGGCAAAGCGGCATTTCTCCGGTCTGCGGTATTCTGAAATACACAATTTGATGCACGTGCCGTTTTTCGCGGTTTTGGCCTGGCTGTGGATGCGGGTGTTAACCCCTCGTTACGGAGTTACCCGGGCTGTGTTTCTTACCGTGGCCATAATATTTGTTTTCGGGATAATCGACGAGCTGCGGCAGATCCCGGTGGAAGGAAGAGACGCGTCAGTCTCTGATATTGGGCTGGATTTGACGGGTGGAATGTTCGGCTTGTTGATCTATGGATTTTTCTATTTCAAAGAAACTGCATCCAGAAGATGATAAATATAGTTTTTATTACCGATTCTCTGGTTAATCTTAACGGTGCCGAACGGAATCTGTTTGAGATCGTCACCCGTTTGGATCGAAAACGGTTTAATCCGGTAGTTATGGGATTCAAGTCCGGTTTGGCGGCTGAGAAACTGCGGGAAAACGGTATTGAGGTTGTTGACCTCCAAATCGGCCGCATCTACTCGCTTCCCGCGCTGGTTAAAGCGGCCCGGTTCTTTTCTTATCTGAAAAGTAAAAAAATAGACCTGGTAGTCACCTATCACGAGGGATCTGATTTTTGGGCCGGCGCGACAGCCTGGCTTGCCGGGATTCCGGTCAGGATTTCCAGCCGCAGGGATATGGGATACAAGCTTAAAAAGTCCCATATTCTTATGTACCGGATGGTTAACAATAAGCTGTTTACCCGGATAATCGCGGTTTCCAACGCGGTCCGGAACGTGATCTTTGAACGCGAACACACTTTATGGTCGAAGATTGTGACCATTCCCAACGGCACGGATATTGCCAGGTTTAATCAGCCCGTTGACCCTGCCTCGGCAAGAGAAAAGCTGGGAATTCTATCTAACTCACCCGTGGTGGGGATCATTTCCGGACTCCGGCCGATAAAAGGGCTGGAAAATTTTATAAAATCAGCCGCAAGGGTCAAGCAAGAGAATCCGGATGCGCGTTTTCTTATCGTCGGTTGGTCCGGGGATAAGAAGTACCGGGAAAAACTGTTTAAGCTGACCGACGAGCTGGGGATCCGGGAAAAGGTGATCTTTGCCGGGCAGAGAGATGATATCCCGCAGTTGCTGGCAGTAATGGATATCTTTGTGAATTCATCGTACAATGAAGGTTTCTCCAACGCGATTATTGAGGCCATGGCCGCCTCTAAACCGGTGATTGCCACGAACGGAGGAGGAAATCCGGAGGCAGTGATCCCCGGAGAAACAGGGATACTGGTCCCCCCGGAGGATGACGCGGCTTTGGCGGAAGCCGTGATAAAATTACTGGAGGATCCGCAAATCCGCGAGAAAATGGCTGTTGCGGGCCGGGAAAAGGTTGAGTCTGAGTTTTCCGTTGAGCTGATGGTAGAGAGGGAGGAGAAACTTTTTGAAAGACTGCTGGAAGAACGCAGGGGACGTCACCTGCGGATTTATCCATTCTGGGCAATAAAGACCTTCGGGGGAATGGTGCGGGAGATCTTTGTTGGCTCCGATCGGGGGCTGCGGGTTCTTGCCTATCACCGGGTGGCTAATGAAAGTTTTGATCCATTGTGCATGAGTGTGAGTGAAGAAAAGTTTGAGAAACAGATGCGCCTGATCCGGGGCTGGTTCAAACCCCTGACGTTAAAGGAAACGATAAGGATCATTGAAGCCGGGGAAGAGTTTCCCCCGCGTTCGGTCCTGGTTACGTTTGATGACGGCTATGCCGATGTCTATACCAACGCCTGGCCGATACTCCAAAAATATGGAGTTCCGGCAGTAGTATTTTTAAGTACACAAGCGATTGAAGATAAAGGATTGCTTTGGTACGACAAAGTAGTTGAGAGTTTTCGGATGACACGAAAGAAGCACATTGAGTTTCCGGAATTCAAGATGAAGTTTTCATTGAAGAATATAAGTAGAAAAAAGAATGCTGCCAGAAGCTGCGTTTTTTTCGCTAAAAAACTTTCGGAAGCAAAACAAAAAGAGTTTTTCGGAAGATTGGCAGCGGGTCTGGAGGTCAGTGAAGAAAAAATCAGCCGGCGTAAGCTGATGCTTGATTGGGAACAGGCGCGAAGGATGTCCCAATCAGGTATTGAGTTTGGCGATCACGGACTCAGCCATTCTATTCTTTCCGGACTGCGGCAGCCGGAACTTGAACAGGAAATCCGGGAGTCAAAACTGATTATCAGAGAACGCCTGCGGGAAGCCGATGTAAGCAGTTTTGCCTACCCGAACGGGTTAAGAGGCGATTATAATGACGCGGTAAAGGATGTGCTGCGCCGAAATGGGTACAAGGTCGCTTTCAGTCTGTCCCGTGGGATAAATAACGGAGGGATCGATCCTCTGGAAATTAAGAGATACTGTCTTAGTGAAGGTTTTGGCAGCGATCCTTTAGGCGGGTTTTCGAGGAATGCCTTTATCTTTGATCTGCTGCGGTAAAAAATAAGGTGTGAAATGGATAGATGTTCGAAATGCGTATTGCCGAAAGGATATCCGGATCTGGTTTTTGATAAGGCCGGGGTATGTAGTAAGTGTCACGAGCACGAGAGGCTTTTTCTGCGTCGGGACTACGCGAAGCTGAGCGCCAGGCTCGAAGGCCTGGTCAACTGGGCTAAGGGCCAAAAGAAACGCTATGACTGCATTGTGCCCTTCAGCGGCGGCAAGGACAGCTCATATACTCTTTATCTTTGCCGGAAAAAGTTCGGGATGAAGGTTCTGGCGGTGAACTTCAATAACGGCTTGAGGACCCTGGAGGCCCTCAAGAATATGGAAAATATTGTTAAACAGAGCGACTGTGGTTTTGTCTGTTACGGTCCGTCCTGGGAGACCATGAAGAAACTTTATCGCCGGTTTTTTCAGCTTACCGGCCAATTCTGTTTTCCTTGTGACATGGGTATCTGGGCCACAGTCCATCGGGTTGCCGAGCAGTACGATGTTCCGCTGATAGTCTCCGGGTTCTCCAGCCAGATCGAATCCCGCGGGCCTAAGATCTACTCATATAACAACAATCTGTTCCGGAGAATCGCGAAAGAAGTTTTATCTAAGGGAGAGATGATAGATTTTTTGGGGATCTCTAATTCCGAAAAACTGGCGCGCAGATTCAGGCGACTCAGGCCATCGCGTTATCGCCGGCAGATATCCCTTCCGGATTACATGGTCTGGGATGACCGGGAGATAAAGAGTACGATTTACAGTGAACTGGGATGGGAAAAGAGGGAGGACGGCTCCAGCGATCATATTGACTGCCTGTTCGCGCCGATTAAAAACTATCTGGTAGTGCAAAAGTGGGGATTTGGCGAAAAGACCACGAAGTACAGCGCCATGATCCGGGCCGGACAGATGGATCGGGAAACAGCGCTGAAGGCCTGTGCTGAAGAATATGAAAAAAATGAAAAGACCCTGGAATTATTCAAGGAGATGCTGGATTTAAACGATAATGATCTGCGGCAGGCCAGAGAAAAAAGCCATCTGCCGTTCTTAAAAAAGAGGTGAAGGATGTTTGGTGAAATCATAAAGTACAAGGATCTTTTGATCATGCTTACATTCCGGGATATCCGGATTAAATACAAGCAGGCGGTAATGGGGATCCTCTGGGCCCTGTTTATGCCGATAATCGCGGTAAGCGCGGGGATATTGATAAAAAAGGCGATTTCAATCGTGTCCGGACAGCCAATGGATATGGCCGGCGTGGTCTCGATATCAGTCAAGGTATTGCCCTGGACTTTCTTTATCAGCGCGATCCGGTTCTCGGTTGGCAGTCTGGTAGGCAATAAAAAACTGGTAACCAAGATCTACTTTCCGCGGGAGGTGCTGCCGCTGGCCTCGCTTCTGGCAAGTCTGTTTGATTTTGTTATCGCTGGTCTGGCCCTGTCGCTGCTGCTGGCGGTTGCCGGTATCGGAGGCAGTATCTATCTGTTGTATGTACCGTTGATCCTGTTTTTTCTGGTTCTGTTTACCGCCGGCCTGGGATTGATGCTGGCCTGCGGGAATGTTTTTTTCCGGGATATCAAGTATATTGTGGAGATAATCCTCACCTTTGGGATATTCTTCACCCCGGTGTTCTACAGCGCGGATACTTTCGGAGATTATCAGTCTCTGCTTTTGATCAATCCGGTGGGGAGTATCCTTGAGGCGTTGGACGCGGTGGTTGTCAGCCGTTCGGCTCCAAACCTGTTCTGGCTGGCCTATGCCGGGATATCCTCGGCGCTTGTGTTTCTGGCCGGATATCATGTGTTTAATAAAAACGAACCCCGGTTCGCTGAAAATATTTAGGAGGAACACCTGTGAAGGATGTCATCGAGTTTAATAATGTGAGCAAAAAATTTCGCCGGGGAGAGAAGTTTAACTCTCTGCGTGACAGCATTCCTAATTTTTTCCGGTCTTTTGGCAAAAAGGACGGCAGTCTGCTGGAGGAACAGGAATTCTGGGCGGTGGATAAGGTTTCGTTTAAGGTTAAAAAAGGCGAGGTAGTGGGTATCATCGGGCCAAACGGCGCTGGTAAATCCACGATC
This sequence comes from Candidatus Omnitrophota bacterium, assembly GCA_018399295.1. Classification (GTDB taxonomy): domain Bacteria; phylum Omnitrophota; class Gorgyraeia; order B26-G9; family B26-G9; genus M55B170. The sequence continues at coordinate 5,411 of JAGYOO010000085.1, forward strand.
CTTAAGCTGCTCAGCCGGATCATGGAGCCGACCTTGGGCGAGATGGTCATCAATGGACGCCTTTCGGCGCTTATCGAGGTTACCGCGGGATTCCACGATGAGCTTACAGGGCGGGAAAATGCCTTTCTGAACGGAACGATTTTGGGAATGTCAAAAAAGGAGATCAACGCGAAGCTGGACCGGATAATCGAGTTTTCCGGGCTGGAGGAGTTTATCGATACCCCGGTTAAACGCTACTCTTCCGGCATGTTCTCCCGGCTTGGATTTTCCGTGGCCGCGCATATGGACCCGGACATCCTGCTTGTGGATGAGGTGCTGGCCGTGGGAGACATCGCGTTTCAGGCCAAGTGTGCCCAGAAGATGCGGGAACTTCTCGCCGGCGGCGCGACGATAGTCCTGGTTTCGCACAATCTGACCATGATTCAGAGTCTGTGCAAGCGGGTTATCCTTTTGCAGAAGGGGCAGATCCTGAAAGACGGCGCACCGCAGGATGTTTTGCCCTATTATGAGGATCTTATTTTTAAACGCAAGGAACAGGACCTGAAGAAGAAAATCGCCCGGCCGGACGATTACAAGGTAAGGGTCGACCAGGAGAATAAGGCGCTGATCGAGGACATTATTATAAATCAGAAAAAGGACGGGGATCTTGTGTTTGATTCCGGAGAGTCGTTCGACGTGGAACTCGAATACTTATCGCGCGAAAAGATCGAAGAACCGGTATTCTCCCTGGACATCGTCCGTTCCGATGGAGTCGTCTGCTGTTCGTCTAATTCAAAGCAGAATGGGTTGAATCTAAGCAGTATTGACGGAAGCGGACACATAAACGTAAATCTTGGCCGGCTTAACCTTACTCCAGGAGTCTATTACGTTAAGGCGATTATCTGGGATCGGGAGATGATCCATCCTTATGTGATTAAAAAAGGTAATATTTTTAAAATCGAAAAGGTGGGGGCTGGTTTTC
>JAGYOO010000086.1 GCA_018399295.1 Candidatus Omnitrophota bacterium
AAAAAAGGCGAAGTGGGAAAGATCATTCAGGAACGTTATTCAGCAATAAAGGATGTCTTGTCAAAGAACGCGGCCCGAACGACTGAAAACATAAAAGACAGGGAAGAGCAGGTGGAGCGCGGGATGCAGGAACATCCCTGGTCATTGGTTACGGGAGTAGCTATCGTATCCCTCCTGCTGGGCTTTATTATGGGCGGATCAAAGCCGAATCGATAAGCTCTCCGGAATTACTCGAGAATAATATCCCCGGGCAATATCTTTCCGGGGATGTTTATTTGGAGGAGAAAAGTGAAAGAAGGAAACATATTAAATCAGACCGGAACGCGCATCGCCTATTTTTCAATGGAAATCGGGCTGAATTCGGACGTGCCGACTTATTCCGGGGGCCTGGGGGTCCTGGCCGGAGATACGCTTAAGGCCTGTTCGGATTTAAGGATTCCGATTGTCGGCATGACCATGCTGTACCGCCAGGGATATTTTTATCAGAAGCTTGATCCAAAAGGACAGCAGTCAGCCGAACCTTATGAATGGCAGCCAAAGAGATTTCTGAACCTTCTGCCGGAAAAGGTGAGCGTGGATATTTCCGGCCGTTCGGTCTTTGTTCAGGCCTGGACTTACAGGGTGGTCGGCCGGGACGGCTTTGAGGTCCCGGTGGTTTTTCTGGATACCGAGATCCCGGAAAATGACCCTGAAGCCAGATTTTTCTGCCGCACGCTTTATGGCGGTGAGGACCGGTACCGGTTATCGCAGGAACTTATCCTGGGTGTAGGCGGAGTGCGAATGCTGGAGAAGCTGGGATTCAATGATCTGCGCCGATACCATTTGAACGAGGGGCATTCGGCGTTTCTTACGCTTGAACTGCTGAAGAAAAATTTGGTTTTGGATGGGCCGGGGGCGATTGAAGCGGTAAGGCAAAAATGCGTGTTCACCACGCACACTCCGGTCCCGGCCGGGCACGATAAGTTTGATTACAGCCTGGTCCGGGAAGTTCTGGGGGATTACTTTCCCCTGGAGGAATTGAAGAAACTGGGTGGAGGGGAGAGACTTAATATGACCCTTCTGGCCCTTAATCTAAGTGATTACGTAAACGGCGTTGCTAAAAGTCACGGCGAGGTCTCCCGCGAAATGTTTCCCGGGTATTCGATCGATGCCATAACCAACGGGGTGCATACCGGGACCTGGGCCTGTGAAAGTTTTAATCGTTTGTTTTCGGAGATGATTCCGGGGGGGATGAATGATCCGTTTAGCTTAAGGTATATCTTAAGTGTCCCGCGGGAGCGGATCCAGCGGGCGCATCAGGCGGCTAAAAAAGAATTGATCGAACTGGTGAACCGGACTACCCTGGCCCAAATGAGCGAGGAGGTGCTGACCATCGGCTTTGCCCGGCGCGCGACCGCCTATAAAAGGTTCACCCTGATCTTCAGTGATCTGGACCGTCTTATCTCTATTTCCCGGAACATTGGAAGGCTCCAGCTGGTCTTTTCCGGTAAGGCCCACCCTGAGGACCGGGAGGGCCAGGCGATGATCAAAGCGGTGATCGAAACCGCGAAGCGGATACACCCGGATATTCCGGTCGCGTATCTTGAGAATTACGATATGGAGCTGGCCCGGATAATGGTTTCCGGCTGTGATCTCTGGCTGAATACTCCCCGCAAACCAAAGGAGGCCTCAGGCAGTTCGGGGATGAAGGCTGCCTTGAATGGGGTCCCCAGCCTGAGTATTCTTGATGGCTGGTGGATTGAAGGTTGTCTGGAAGGGATTACCGGGTGGGCTATCGGCAGCGCGCAGGTTGAGAATAATGAAGATGCCGTTGACGCGGCCTCACTTTACGAAAAGCTGGAGAGAGTTATCGTTCCGTTATATTATAGTAATCAGGAGGGGTGGGTTGACGTGATGCGGAATTCCATCGCCCTTAATGGTTCTTTTTTTAATACTCACCGCATGATGCAGCAATATGTCTTGAACGCGTATATGTTTTAAGGGAGGATTAATGCGTAAACTCTTGTTGCTTCTACTGGCGGTAATCCTTTCTGCCGGCTGCGCGACCGTACCGGTTACCGGCCGCCGGCAGCTGTCATTTATCCCCGATTACCCGCTTTTGTCGCTCAGCCTTAACAGTTATCGTGAGCTGCTGTCGCAGGTGGAACTTTCTCAGGACAGGGAAAAGACCGCGATGGTAAACAGGGTCGGAAAGAGGATTGCTCAGGCGACAGAGGATTTTCTCCGGGAAACCGGTCAGGGGGATGAGGTCAGGAATTACCGCTGGAAATTTGCCCTGATCCAGGACGATGAGGTAATAAACGCCTTTTGCATGCCCGGAGGCCAAATCGGGGTTTACACCGGGATGCTGCCCGTGGCTCGGGATGAGGCCGGGCTGGCCGTTGTAATGGGACACGAGGTGGCGCACGCGGTGGCTAATCACGGAGGGGAAAGGATGAGTCAGATGCTGTTGATCCAGTTCGGCGGAATCGGTCTGGAACGTCTTCTGGAAGAGGAACCTCAGCTGGCCCGGGCCCTGCTTCTGCAGGCCTATGGGCTGGGTGCGAGTATTGGCTATATTTTGCCGTACAGCCGGAAGCATGAACTTGAGGCGGATTATATCGGCCTGATCCTTACGGCCCGGGCCGGTTATGATCCGCGGGAGGCCGTCGGGTTTTGGCAGCGTATGCGGCAGCAGAAAAAAGACGGACAGCCGCCTGAGTTTCTTTCGACTCATCCCGCCACAGACAGGCGAATCGAGGAAATCAAAGAAAAGCTTCCCGCGGCAATGGAGTATTACCGGTCGCGGCCGAATTAGAAGGAGTTTCCATGACTGTTACGAAAGAGGATCTGGATATACTGGTAAATTATCGCCGGGAAGAAGGGGCTGTTTCATTTTATCTTTACTCCTCTCCCCGGGAAACCTTTCCCGAGTTTCATTCCCGGCTGAATTCTTTTGTCGATTTTATCGGCAGAAAAACCCGGCAGGATGGCCGGGAGCTGCGCCTGAAAGCTGATTTTTTCACCTGCGTGGAAAAGGAACTCACGCATTACTTTCCCGGGGATAAGCACCGTACGTTCTGTCTGTTCTGGTCTCCGGAGATCTACTATTATCTCGAGGTGCCGGTACGTCTGCGGGAGATGGCGGTTGTCGGGCCGGATTTTCATACTCGGCCGCTGTTGAACGCTCTGACCCAGTTCGAGCGGTACGCGGTGCTTGTATTCGACCGCCGGACCGTCAGGCTGTTTCAGTATTACATGGGAAGAATGCGGGAGGAAAGCGCTTTGTTCGGTGATTACGTTCTACCGAACTTTAATCCCTCGGCCGGATCCTTTCAGTCCCGTAGAGAAAAGACAACGGCCCGGAAGATTCAGGAGTCTTATTACCGTCATTTGCGCGAGGCGGCCAGGCTGACTTTCGATAACTTTGACCGGTACGGTTTCCAAAAGCTGCTTCTGGGGTCTCATGTAGATGAAGTAAATATGATCAAGCGGTTTCTGCATCCGTATCTGACGGAAAGGCTGGCTGGACAGTTTATCAGTGATCCGGATGACCCCGAAAAGATTATTGAGGCGAAAATCGTTGAGTGTGTAAGTGATCACCGCCGTCGCGTTGAACGGGAAAAGATTCAAATGCTGATCGATGCCAGCGCTCATCGCCGGGCCGTGCTTGGCGTGGAAAAGGTGGATGAGGCCTTGAATGCCGACAAGGTGAGCGAATTGGTGATAAATTCAAATTTCCACCAGGAAGGATATTACTGTCCGCAACGACATTACATAAACGCGCGGCCCGCGGATAATCGGTGCGGGATCTGCGGCCGGGAGCTTTTGCGGGAACCGAACCTGGAGGATGAGATAGTCGAGGAGTCGTGGCTCAAGGGTTCGCGGATTTTTAATGTGATCGAAGAGCAGGAAAAGTTCTCCGATGATCAGATCGGGGCGTTTCTGCGGTATTGATAAGGAGGCCTGTAATATGCATGAACATAACGAGCATGTCTATAAGATAATCGAAGTCGTGGGATCGTCGCGCGAGGGAATTGAAGACGCGGTGCGAAACGCGGTGTCCCGCACCTCGGAATCAATCCGGGAGCTGCGCTGGTTCAAGCTCGAGGATGTCAGGGGGCAGCTTAAGGAGGGTAAGGTCGAGTATTGGCAGGTAAGTCTGAGAATCGGGTTTAACGTCGAAGGAGGCTGAAATCGCGGAATATGATATGGAGGCTATAGTCCACGGAATAAGCCGGTTCAGTGAATACGACGTGTATCTTTTCCGGCAGGGAAATCATTACAACTTATATGAAAAAATGGGGTCGGTCCTCACGCGGGTTGAGGGCCGGGCCGGGGTTTTGTTCACGGTCTGGGCTCCGAACGCGGCAAAGGTTTCAGTTATCGGTGATTTTAATAACTGGGACAAAGCGGCGCATCAATTAAGCGTTCGCTGGGATGGATCGGGAATATGGGAAGGATTTATCCCTGGCTTGAAAAAGGGAGATCTTTATAAATTCCATGTTGTGTCCTGGAATAAAAGTTACGCGGCGGATAAGGGCGATCCCTACGGTCTGTATTGGGAAAGGTCGCCGCGGACCGCGAACGTAGTCTGGGACCTGGAATACGAATGGAATGATTTGGCCTGGCTGGAGCGGCGAAAACAGGTAAATGCCCTGAATTCGCCCTGGTCGATCTATGAATTGCATATCGGATCTTGGCGGCGGAATCCGGAAGAGGACAACCGGCCGTTGACTTACAAGGAAATCGCGGATTATCTTATCCCCTACCTGAAAAAAACCGGATTTACGCACGTTGAGTTTATGCCGGTAATGGAGCACCCTTTCTATGGTTCCTGGGGCTATCAGGTGATCGGTTATTACGCTCCGACAAGCCGTTATGGCACCCCGCAGGAGTTTATGTATCTTATCGACCGGCTCCATCAGGAAGGCATTGGAGTGATTCTGGACTGGGTGCCGGCGGGTTTTCCCACGGATATTCACGGACTGGTTTATTATGACGGCACTTATCTTTACGAGCACGCGGATGTTCGCAAGAGAAGCCATCCGGAATGGAACAGTAATATCTTTAATTATGGCCGCAATGAGGTCCGGAATTTCCTGATAAGCAACGCCTTATTCTGGCTGGACAAATATCATATCGACGGACTGCGAGTGGACGCGGTGGCCTCGATGCTTTATCTGGATTATTCACGCAAACCGGGAGAATGGGTTCCCAATCGCCATGGCGGGCGGGAAGATCTGGAGGCCATCGAATTTATCCGTCAGTTCAATCGCGCGGTCTATGAGTATTTTCCGGATGTTCAGACCATGGCCGAGGAATCGACCGCTTGGCCGATGGTCTCCCGGCCTGTTTACGTGGGAGGGCTGGGGTTTGGGATGAAGTGGAACATGGGCTGGATGAATGATACCCTCAGCTACTTTGAAAAGGATCCGATATTTCGGAAGTATCATCACGATAAACTCGCGTTCAGTATCTGGTATGCTTTTACCGAAAACTTTGTTCTGCCTCTTTCGCACGATGAGGTTGTTTACGGAAAAGGCGCGCTGTTGCGGAAGATGCCCGGCAACAACTGGCAGAAACGGGCGAACCTCCGTCTGCTGCTGGGCTACATGTTTACCCATCCCGGTAAAAAGCTGTTGTTTATGGGGGCGGAGTTCGGCCAGTGGCGGGAATGGGACCACGATGTCAGCCTTGACTGGCACCTTCTTGATCAACCGGAACACGTCGGTCTGCTGCGATGGGTCGCGGATCTGAACCGGCTTTATCGCGAAAATCCCGCGCTGTACGCGAGTGATTTTGAGGTAACGGGGTTTGAGTGGGCGGACTATCGGAACTGGGAGCAAAGCACAGTTGCCTATTTCCGGCGAACGGATACCGAAATGCTGCTTACGGTGTGTAACTTTACGCCTGTCCTCCGGAGTAATTACCGGATCGGAGTTCCGCTTGGGGGATACTGGACGGAGGTTTTGAACAGCGACGCGAAGATTTACGGCGGCAGCGGCCGGGGTAATTTCGGCGGAGCCGAATCAGTTCCCGTTCCGGTTGGTGCGTGTTCATTTTCCTTGTTCCTGAATCTTCCGCCACTGTCGGTTGTTGTGCTGAGATCACCCAAAGTGGAAAAAAGTCAGTAATTAGTTGATAGCAGGTCTTGGCAGAAGCCTAAGGTGTCTTGATAATAGTAAAAGTGGGCCGGACATCAGTAAATAGATGCTTATGAGTAAAAAAAAAGTGGTTGTGATTGGCGGCGGGTTTGCCGGTTTGAGCGCGCTTTCTGCCTGCGGTCGGAGCCGGGAAAGACCGGAGATAGTTATGATCGACAAGCGAAGCGATTTTAACTTCAAACCACTGCTCCCG
>JAGYOO010000087.1 GCA_018399295.1 Candidatus Omnitrophota bacterium
ACCTTTCCGGCCGGGCGGAACAGGCAAGGGTTACCGCTGCGCGTGCGGACATTAACGCGAACATCCCGCTTGCTCTGGATCTGTATGAACTGGATAACGGGATATTGCCTACGACGGATCAGGGGATCGCGGCGCTGAGAAAAGAACCGGCGATAACGCCGGTGCCGCAGAACTGGAATGGTCCATACCTTAAAAAGGAACCCACTGATCCCTGGGGGAATCCCTATAAATACGTAAGTCCGGGGATCCATAATCCTGAAAGCTACGATTTGTATTCCTTCGGACATGACGGGTCCGAAGGCGGAGAAGATGATGTGGTTAACTGGGATTGAATCGGGCAAAATGAGGATCTATCCGGATAAGCGTGGATTTACCCTCCTGGAAATGCTGTTGGTAGTTACGATAATGATGATTCTGTTTGCCGTTAGCACGCCGATGCTGAGCCGAACCGCCCGTGAGCTGTATTTTCAAAGTCGGGTAAAAAAAACGGCGGCCCTGTTCCGGCATCTGAGAAAGTCGGCAGTGGAAGAAGAACAGGAATATAAACTTATCGTGGATCTAAAGAAAAAGCGCTATGATCTGTTTGTCAATGAAGATTCAGGATTCCGGGAATTCCGCGGATCCCTTCTTCGCGGTGACAGTTTTCCTGAAACCTTCAGCCTCTCCAGTTCGGGCGCCGGGATCGAGACCGTTGAGTTCTGCTTTTATCCGGACGGAAGCCTGAACAGCTCCGGGCTTGAGATCGCTGATACCAACAACCGCCGTGCCAGATTAACTACCACCCTCAGCGGTGAGGTGATCGTGGATTATATCCAATGAATAAAAGCGGGATTATTCTGCTCGAAATAATTGTCTCTCTGCTCGTATTCGCGCTGGGAATCGTTTTTATCATCCAGGGACTCTCCCGGGTGGTGACTAATAACCGTGGATTAAGCGACCGCTCACTGGCCGTGACCGCGGGAGGGAATTTTTTTACCGAAGTAGAGGCCGGGATCAGGGGGCCGGAAGAAGATGAAAACTATAAATCTTACGGCCGGGAGTTTCGTCTGAAGAGCGAGTCCTCGGTTCTGGAGGGAGACCTTCGGAAAATCCGGCTCGAAATCGCCTGGCAGGAGAGAGGCGCTGAGAGGGTTTTACGGCTGGAGCGGATTTTATTCCTGCCCCGCGCTGAAGCGCTGCTATGAGCTATGTGCTTTGTGGACGTTCTCTTCGCTCACTTGTGAGAGGATGGCACTTAGGAAAACCGCAGTCAGAAGACTGAAGTCAGAAGGCCGAAAAAGAGTATATCTAATGTTTGTCCAGACTTCCGACTTCTGACCTCAGACTTCAGTTTTTCAGGGTGCGAAGTACGAGACTAAGATGCTGCGACTGCCGCGCCTATCGGCAGCGATAGTAGCTCGGTCCTGTTTTTTATGAGTTTAAGAGCTTATGAGCTTATCAGCTCGTCGGTTAGGCTGGTTTGACACATTTACTGATTCGTTGACTTTTTAAGAACGGAATTATACACTAAGACAAATGGCTTTATCTACAGGGATTGGAAAGAGCAAGGAATTGGATTCCTTTGCCGCTGGTACGGCGGCGGCGCGCCAGGCACTGGAAGAGATCGGAGGCGGTGAGCCTGATCTCGCTTTTTGTTTTGCTTCCGCCAGATTTGACCATCTGCCGCTTATTCGCGGTATCCGGAGCGTAATCCATGATGCTCCGATCCTCGGCTGTACCACGGCCGGAGAAATAACCTCCCTGGGCCCGGATACGAAATCCGCGGTTGTTCTTCTTCTTAAATTCAGTGATTCCTCTTCCTGCCAGGCCTCATTGGGGTTAGGGCGGAATATGAGCCGCAATCCCCGTGTTGCCGGACAGGAAGTTGCCCGGGATGCTGTTCTCGCGAACCGCCATTCCGGTTCACGGCATGCTTTTCTTATGTTTCCTGACGGACTGAAGGGCAATGGGGCCGAGGTTATTCGCGGAATACAGGAGGTCCTGGGAACCAGTTTTCCCATTGTTGGCGGTTCCGCTGCCGATGACTTCATGTTCGAGAATACCTTTCAGTATTTTGATGATAAAGTCTTTGAGGACAGCGTCTGCGGCGCTCTTTTTTCCGGGGATATGCGGATCGGGATCGGGGCCCGGCATGGATGGTATCCGCTGGGAAAACCGCGGGTCGTTACCGAGGCCGCGCATAACGTAATCCGCAAGCTTGATGGAAAACCCGCGGTTCGCATATATGAAGACTATTTTGGCCGCAGGGTAGCGGATATGCAGCATGAGCTTATGGCCCGAATGTCGGTTATGTATCCTCTCGGAATGTCGATTCCCGAAGAAGAAGAATGTATTGTGCGCAATGCCCTGCGCGTGGATAATGACGGAGCCCTGATCTGCGCCGGGGAGGTCCCCGAAGGTTCGGAAATCAGGGTAATGATGGGATCAAAGGAAACAGCCATGAAAGCGGCAAAAAAGGCGGCGACTCTGGCTTTGGAGGGATTGGGTGATTTTACTCCGGAGCTTGTGTTTGTTTTTGATTCGGTATCCCGCGAACGTTTGTTCGGCCGTCAGGCCTCAGAGGAGATTGATCTGGTGAAAAACATCTTTGGGAATAACGTTCCCATTGCCGGGTTTTATACTTATGGAGAACAAGCCCCACTGGGTGCTACTGTTAACCTTGGACAGACCCTGTTTCACAATGAGACGATAGTAATATTCGCGATCGGAGGAAAATGACTCGAACGGTCAAGGTAAATGTCTGGCTGGTCCTGGTAATCGGCGCTCTTGTCCTGAGTATAATCGTAATCATCGAAAGTATGGTCACGAAACTCATGGGCGGTTTTATTCTGCTTTTTCTTTTGGCCTATCTCTCGGAAAGCACCCGGGAGGAGCGGGAGCAGATAGTTAAGATGCAGCGCGCGCTGGATAAGCTGCGTAACGCTTATGGCGAACTTGACGAGCAGGCGAAGATAATCATCCGTACTGACCTTGAGCTTAATCGGACCCAGGAGGAGCTGGATAGAAAGCTGAACAGTCTCTACACCCTCCATGAGTTGGGCAAGATGATAAACTCGACCCTGGATGTGGAAATGCTGTTCGCGCAAATAACTGAACCGCTGATACTCAAATTGGGGTTCGAAAAGACAGTAATAATGCTTAAAGGGAAAGGTAATCTGCCTAATTGTAAGGCCGCGGTAGGCTTCAGTGAAGAAGACATCGGTCGGATCACCGAGAAAACCGCTACAAGTCCTTTTCTGCGGCAGGTTCTGGAGCAGGGCAGTTCGATTCTGGTTAAAAACGGGAAGGATAATACTGAAGAAAAGAAGCTCTGGCTGGAGTTTTTCAAGGTCTCCGCCTTTGTGATCGTTCCGCTGGTACTTAAGGAGAAGGTGGAAGGTTATATTTTCGTCGGGAATCGCAATCCTTATAATTACATATCCAAGGATGATGTCGACCTGCTGTTTATTCTCTCCAACCAGCTGGCAACGGCACTGGAAAACGCCCGGCTTTACGAAGAACTCAAACGTTCTCATAACGAACTGGAGATCCGGGTGCAGGAACGGACCCGGGAACTGGCCGAGGCCAACCAGCAGCTTGTTAAACTCAATAAGATGAAGTCGGATTTTGTCTCGGCGGTTTCCCATGAACTCCGGACCCCGCTGACCTCGATAAAGGGGTATGCCGCGATCATGATGGCCGGAAGGCTCGGAGAGGTAAGCCAGACCCAGGCGGAAAAACTACGCAAGATAAACGTGCACAGCGATGAACTGATCAAACTGGTAAATGATCTGCTGGATATCGCCCGGATCGAGTCAGGCCGGATCGGAATGAGTATCAAGCATGCGGGGCTGATTGAGATAGCTAAGAGCGTGGCGGATCTGTTTTTTCCCCAGGCGGACGAGAAACAGGTCGAGCTTGAACTGCTTTTGCCGGAAAATGAAGAAGTGATGGTCTGGATGGATCCGAGTCAGATATCACGGGTATTTATCAATCTTCTGGGCAATGCCTTTAAATTCACTCCACCTAACGGAAAGATCACTATAAAAGTCGATCCAGGGGAGGAGTTTATAACCGTCGCAGTTTCTGATTCAGGAATTGGTATCAGCCCGGATGACGTGGATCATGTCTTTGATGAATTTTACCGGGTGGATAACGCAATTAATGTGGAAAAGAAGGGGACTGGTCTGGGGCTTTCCCTGGTGAAAAAAATAATCGAGGCGCATAAGGGCCAGATCTGGGTTTCCAGTGAACTGGGCCGGGGGACTACTTTTTCCTTTACCCTTTCCGTAAATAAGATTGAAGATTCTCAGGTAACTGTGGGCTGATCAATAAGGAGCGGTTAATGCGGAAACAGAAGATTATGCTTGTTGATGATGAACCGGATATCCGGGACGTTCTCAAGATTACTCTGGAGTGTGAAGGCTATGAGGTCTGTGAGGCGGTTGACGGTGTTGACGGGCTGGAGAAAGTTAATAAGGTTTCGCCGGATTTGGTGATCCTGGACTATAAGATGCCGAAGATGGACGGACATGAGGTCTGTGAGATACTGAAGAAAGATATTCTACTTCGGCATATGCCGATTATCATGCTTACCGGTAAGGGAGATATTCAGGACAAGGTAAAGGGTATTAATGCCGGCGCGGATGATTATATGGTGAAACCGTTTGAACCGGAGGAGCTGGTTGCCCGGGTGAAGATGATCCTCCGGCGATCGGCGCGTGATCTGGATGCCAATCCTCTAAGCCGTCTTCCCGGAAATGCCTCGATTATGAGTGAACTGGAGGCGATGATCAGCAGTGGAAAAAAGTTCGCGGTCTGTTACCTTGACCTGGATAAATTCAAGGCATTTAATGACACCTATGGCTTTGAACACGGAGACGAGATAATCCGGGAAACCGCTCGGATTATTCTGAGCGTTACTCTGGAGGAGGGTAATAAGGACGATTTTGTCGGGCATATCGGTGGCGATGATTTTGTAGTGATAACCTCGTTAGACCGGGCCGATCATCTCTGCGGCCGGATTATCGTCGATTTCGATAAGAGCGCTCCGTCTTTTTACAATAAAGAAGATCGGGAAAGAGGATTTATTCTGGCAAAGGACCGGCAGGGAAACGAGATGCAGATCCCCCTGATCTCGATATCTATCGGAGTTGTTACGAATGAAAAACGGGAGATCAGTCACGTTGCCGAGATTGGAGAAATCGGGGCGGAATTGAAAAAGGTGGCAAAAGCGGAAAACAGGAGCATTATGGTGAAAGACAGCAGAAAAGGTGATTGATCTGGTAAGAGCTAAGTCAGAAGGAGTTAGAATGCGTCCCAAAATCAGTGTGGTGATTATAGGAAAAAACGAGGAAAAAAACGTTAAGGACTGCCTTGGCAGTGTTTCTGGTTGGGCGGATGAAATAGTATTTATTGATGATTTCAGCTCAGATCGGACTCTGGAACTTGTAAAGCAGGAAGAGAAGGTTGTTGTATTTCAGAGAAAGATGAACCTGGAAGGTGTGCAGCGCAATTTTGCCGCCAGCAAGGCGGCGAATGACTGGGTGATGATTCTTGATTGTGATGAGCGCGCGACAGAGGAAGTAAAAAAAGAGATTGACGAGTTATTTGACCGCAAAGATGAAAAGGAGGTTGGATTCTGGATTCCGCAAAAAGCCTATTTGGGAGATTACTGGATGAAGTGGGGTGGTTGGTCGGCGCCGCATTTAAGATTATACGATAGGCGGTATGTAAGCTGGTCGGAAGGCCGTTTCGATGTTGTCCATCCGGGTATCAAGATCGCCGCGGGCTACAGACAGGGATCTAATCTGCGTAATCCCTTGATCCACTATAACTATACTAATCTGGAAAACTTTGTCTACAAGGTGAATAGGCTTTCCATCCTGGAGGCGATCAAATGGTATCTTGACGGCCGGAAGATGAGTATTTTTAGAGGGTTTCGAAGGTATGTGGACAGATTTTTCAGAAGATACATTCGAAAAAAAGGGTATAAAGACGGATATTATGGTTTTGCCGCGAGTTTTTTAAGCGGTTTTTACGAGTTGATCGCTTACAGTAAATATCGGGAGATAATCAGAAAAGGATACTATTTAGAAGAAAACGGCATTACTGAGGATATAGTCGCGGAATTGCGTAAAGGCTGAAGCCCGGAAGTAATTTCATTTCCGTAAATCCGGTCTCAGAAGAAACCAAAAAAACCCACTGAAAAAGCGGGTTTTTTTATTTCTGGTGGAGCCAGGGGGATTCGAACCCCCGACCTCCTCGTTGCGAACGAGGCGTACTCCCAACTGTACCATGGCCCCGGAAAAGCTTTAAATTATTGATTTAATATATGTTCAATATCTTCATACTGA
>JAGYOO010000088.1 GCA_018399295.1 Candidatus Omnitrophota bacterium
GGGCACAGAGAAAAGAAAAACAGCATCTCCTTGAACTCTTCTTTTACCTCTATGAGCTTTTTTTATGTTTTAAATAAAAACAGACGGCTATTTCCTGAGTGCACAGAGTCCAAAGGCGCAAGCACACAGAGTAAAAAACATTAGTCTCTGTGCTCTCTGTGGTTAAAAAAACATTAAATTACTGCGGTGAATAAAAAGTGTCAACTATCTTAGGAAAAGACGAAAAGTGAGATTCGATGCTTGATATCAGCTGGGTCGATGGCCAGATTGCCGTGGGGCCGGCCTTTGACATTGAGAATATTCCGGAACTGAAAAACAAGGGAATAATGGCGGTGATCGATTTCCGCTCTGAGGCTGTTGATGACCGGTTTTTCGCCTCAAGCCGGATAAGGTTGAATGCCGGATCCTGATCCATTGTCAAAATGGTTCGGGACGTTCGCCGCTGATAGCGGCAATGCTGTTGATAAAAAGGGGAATGTCTTCAGAGGTCGCGGAGAAACTGATTAAATGTGCCGATCCGCGGACATCTTTTTCTAAAAGAGCAACAGGATTTTTTTAAAAGCTGCGGTACGAATCCGCGAGCGCATAATTACGCGGAAAAGAGGAGGAAAATGAGCGGAATCTTTGGTGTGGTCTCGGAAAAAAACTGCGCGGAAACCCTGCTTTACGGAACAGACTATCACTCTCATTTAGGAACTCAGTTCGGCGGAATGGCGGTGCTGGGAGAGAAATTTCAGCGTCAGATCCACAACATAAGCCAGGATCAGTTTAAATCCAAGTTTTATGAGGATGCCAAACAGATGCGAGGGAATCAGGGCATCGGCGTGATCAGTGACTTTGATGAGCAGCCCATTTATCTTAACTCCCGCTTCGGACCCTTTTGTCTGGCAAGTTCCGGGCTTGTGGAAAACAAGATGGAATTGCAGAAGCGGTTGTTTGAAAAGGGGGTCTCGTTCAGTGAGGTCGCGCAAGGCGGGGTTAATACAAGTGAATTAATCGCCAAGCTGGTCTGCCTTGGAGATAATATCGTCGACGGTATTGAAAAGATGTTTGACATGATTGAAGGATCCTGTTCGCTGTTGCTGCTGAACCGTGACGGGATATACGCGGCCCGGGATCGCCTTGGTTATACTCCTCTTACCGTTGGCAAAAGAGGCCCGGATCTGGCCGTGGCCACGGAAAGCTGTGCCTTTCCTAATCTTGGATTTAAGCCGGAGAAACACCTGGGGCCCGGAGAGATTGTTCTGCTCCGCGAAAGCGGCATGAAGAGCCAAAGCCCAAAGCGTAACCGCCGGCAGATATGTACTTTTCTCTGGATCTATACCGGCTTTCCGGCCTCAAGTTACGAAGGAGTCAACGTGGAAAGCGTGCGGGAGAGTTGCGGTCGGGCCTTGGCAAAAAAGGACGCGGCTGAGGTGGATTTAGTGGCCGGGGTGCCGGATTCCGGCATTGCCCATGCCATTGGCTATGCCATGGAATCAAAAAAGCCTTATCGTCGCCCGCTGGTCAAATATACCCCCGGCTACGGCCGCAGCTATACACCTCCGCAGCAGGAGACCCGGGACCTGGTGGCGACCATGAAATTGATTGCTGTTGAAAGCATTATTAAGGGGAATCGCCTGGCCCTGTGCGAAGATTCGATAGTGCGCGGCACGCAGCTGAAGAACTTCACGATTAAAAAACTCTGGGAAGCGGGAGCGCGGGAAATACATATCCGGTCCGCGTCGCCGCCGTTGATGTTTCCCTGCCGGTATTGTCTTTCTACCCGAAGCCTGAACGAATTGGCCTGCCGCAAGGCGATCCGGGCTATCGAGGGAAAGGACCTGGAGGATATCCGGGAATATCTTGATCCTCGCAGTGAAAAATATCAAAAGATGGTGGAATGGATCAGGCGTGATCTGGAGGCGACTACTTTGCGGTATCAGGAGATCGATGACATGGTGGCAGCGGTCGGACTGCCCCGGGAAGACCTGTGCCTTTATTGCTGGACAGGGGATTGTCCTGAGAAGTAGAACCTCGGGTTATTCCTCGCTGAAATATCGGTTCGATTCGGGTAGAAAGAGTATGGTGATAACTATCAAGTAGATTATAAGTCCGGGAAGTACAGATAGTTTATTCGGTGCTCCGAAAAAGGTGAACATCAAGCCGAAGAATCCCCACCCGACATATAGCCAGCGGGCCCAGTCCTGAGCTTGGAGCATAAAAATTCCACTGATAAGAAACACAACCATGCCTGTATACGTCAGAGTTATCTGAACATTGATTGGAACCGGAGACCGCGACATCAAATTTCTGATATCCGAATTATTCACAGCCAGTGAATAAACGATGGCGAGGATTACGGTTAGTGCGATTATAGTCCAGGACACAATGCTTACGAGGAGAGGTTTTTTCTGCATGATCATGCTCCTTTTTATGAAATGGTCTGGCGTTATAGCAGTTTTTAATTCTACATCAATTCCCGGTCTCATTCAATTAATTTTAACGCGGAGCAAAATATCTGGAAAAAACGGGTTGACAAGCAGTTTGAGTGAAGGTATTATAGTTAATAGGAATCATTATCAATAAGGAAAAGGTTATGACGGGAAGCTACAGAGAGGATATGTGGTGGCATGGCCGGTTGCGCTGCCGGGGGTATCGGATCACAGCCGGAAGAGACGCGGTGCTGGACGTATTGACAAAAAGCGACGCGCATCTTAGTGCTGAAGACATCTATATGCGCGTGCACCGGATTTATCCGGGAATCGGATTGGCAAGTGTCTACCGTACCCTGGAACTGTTGGCTCAGATGGGATTGGTTTATAAGTTCGATTTTGGTGACGGCCGGGCTCGTTACGAGCTCGCGGAGGGATCAAAAAAAGATCAGCACCATCACCACCTGGTATGCAATAACTGCCACAAGGTGATTGATTATAATGATTTTATTGAGGAGGAGGTGGAATTGCTGAAAAAAACTGAAAAAGGACTTTCGCGCAAGTACGATTTTCAGATAACCTCGCATCTGATCCAATTTTACGGGATATGTGCGGATTGCCGTAAACAGGAATAAATTTTTTTTGCATAAAATGATAATGATTATCAATAACTTGGGAGGTTTGGAAAAATGATAGTGGCGATATCAACTGAAGCCGGAATGGTGGCGGCTCACTTTGGACGGTGTCCTTCATTTACGCTTGTGGATGTTGAAGGCGGTCAGGTAAAAAAGCAGGAGGTTGTCGGTAATCCTGGACATGAACCGGGATTCATCCCCCGCTTTCTTCGGGAACGGGGTGTTGAGTGTATTGTCACCGGCGGAATGGGAATGCACGCTCAGCAGCTTTTTCAGGAGGCTGGAATAAGAGTAGTCATGGGAGCCGAAGGGGCAATCAGCGAAATTATCGAGGCGATTGTGAAGGACCGGCTGCAGGAAGGAGAAAGTACCTGTCTGCCGGGAGAGGGAAAGGGGTATGGCGTGGAAAAAACAGTCTGCGATCATCCCCACGAAGAAGAACAGTAACAATTAAAACGAAGGAGGTGAGTGCTATGCCTGGTGGAGATGGAACAGGTCCCATGGGAATGGGGGCGATGACCGGTCGCGGTTTGGGTTACTGCGCAGGTTCGCCAGCCGCGGGATACGTTACCCCTGGCGGTTGGGGAAGAGGCGGAGGACGCGGTCTGGGTAACCGCCGGAGAAACCGGTTTTTTGCTTATGATTGGTTTCCCTGGGGGCGCGGTCCGGTTTCGGCGGATGTTGGAGGCAAAGAACTTCTGCAGAAGCAGGCGGAAGTGCTCAAGCGCCAGTTAGACGAGGTTCAGGCGCGAATCAGCGGAATGGACAGCTCAGAGAAGTAGAGGGAACAGGGACGGGGGCGGGGGTTTTTCTCCGCTCCCGGCCTTCAACTGCAAAAATTACGAATTCAAAACTCGTCATACATAAAGGAGATAAATATCATGAAAGTCTGCATTACTTCCCGCGGAGATTCCCTGGAGTCAGAGATCGATCCGCGTTTTGGACGGTGTGAATACTTTGTTTTTCTCGATACCGAGTCATCGGATATGGAAGCGATAAAAAATCCGAACATTATTTCTTCCGGCGGGGCCGGGATTCAATCCGGACAGCTTGTTGCCGGAAAACAGGTTAACGCGGTATTGACCGGAAATGTCGGGCCGAATGCCTGGCAGACTTTAAGGGCTGCCGGTATTGAGGTGATTATCGGAGTGTCCGGTACGGTCGGACAGGCATGGGAAAAATTTAAAAATAAAGAATTAAAACCGGTTAAGGGCCCAAGCGTAGATTCGAAGTTCGGCATGCCGGCCGAGTAACAAGGGAGGAAATCGAAATGTTCTTTGGTAAAGGCAAAAATGGGGGGACTGGCAGTTCCGCCGGAGCAGGCAGGGCCAAAAGATTATCCTGGTTTTTCTTGAAAGGCCGGGATGAAGCCAACGGCGCCGGTCCGGGGGGCAACTGTGAGTGTCCGGATTGCGGGAAAAAAGTGCCGCATACCCGGGGAATCCCCTGTTCTTCGGTGAGCTGTCCGAACTGCGGTTCAATGATGATCAGAAAATAGCCATGGAGCAGGCGGTCCAGGAGAATCATTCGCGGTTTGAGCAAAGAATAGCTTTCCTGTCCGGGTTTGGATATGATCCGGTAAAAGAGCGTGAGGCTCTGCTGGAGGCACTGGGTCCGTTGGAAGGAAGCGTCCTGGAGCTGGGCGCGGGAAAAGGCTATTTCTGTTTGACCCTTGCCCGGCGTGGGTATCGGTTTATAAGCGTGGATATATCCGAGCCCGAGCTGAAAATTTGCCGGTTGAATCTTCGGTATTACGGGCTGGAACATCTGGTAGACCTGCGCCGGGAAGACGTTGCCCATCTTAGTTTTTCTGCCGCCGCGTTCGATAATATTGTATCGGTAAATCTGTTTCATCATCTGTCTGATCCAAGGGGCGCGTTAACGGAGATGTGCCGAGTGGTAACGCCGGGAGGTAAGATTATAATCAGCGATTTTAATCAGCGGGGAGTACTTTTAATTAACCAATGCCATCAGGCCGAAGGCCGCTGGCACGAACACACGGGGAATGACTTGAAGTTTGCCAGAGATTTTTTTCGAAATAAAAATTTTTGTCTGAAGGGGTATGATACGGATCTGCATTCTGTCCTTATCGCAGTCCGGGGGGTGGAGGAATGATTATTGCCGTAGCCAGTGGAAAAGGCGGAACCGGAAAAACCACTCTGGCCGTCAGTCTGGCCTTGTCACTTCCGAATGTGCAGCTGCTGGATTGCGACGTTGAAGAGCCGAACGCGCATCTTTTTCTTAATCCGTTATTTGCCGAAAAGAGCGAAGCCGTAATTCCGGTTCCGGTAATTGATGAAGAAAAATGTACCTTCTGCGGTCGTTGTAAAGAGGTTTGCGCGTTTAACGCTCTGGCGGTACTGCCCGGAGCGGAAGGGAAAAAAGGAAGCATTCTTTTTTTTGAAAATCTCTGCCATGGTTGCGGCGCCTGCCGTTTTCTCTGCCCCCAACAGGCGATTACCGAGCGCGACCGCCGGATCGGGGTAGTTGAGGCGGGTACGGTTGGAGAATTGAAGTTCGCGCATGGACGGCTGGATATCGGAGAGGCCATGGCACCGCCTCTGGTCCGTCAGTTAAAGAAGCAGATAGACCAGGAACGGACCGTGATTATCGACGCGCCTCCGGGTACGTCCTGTCCGGTTGTTACCTCGATAACCGAGGCTGATTTCTGTCTCTTGGTAAGCGAACCCACGCCGTTCGGTCTGAATGATCTTATCCTGGCCGTAGAGGTGCTTCGGAAGCTCGGCATACCGTTTGGCGTAGTGTTGAACCGGGCGGATTTGGGAGATGAAAAAACTGATGAATATTGCCGCCAGGAAGATATCACGATCATGATGCGGATTCCGTTTGATAAACGAATCGCTGCCGCTTATTCCCGCGGGCTTCCGCTGGTAACGGCAATGCCGGAGTACCGGCAGAAATTTGAAGAGTTGTTTCAGAAAATAAAAGATAAGATATCGAAATGAAACAGATAGTCATAATCAGTGGTAAAGGTGGCACCGGTAAAACAGTTATTACTGCTTCGTTTGCTATGCTTGCAAAAACAAGGGTATTGGCAGACTGTGATGTGGATGCGGCTGACATGCATCTGTTGCTGCAGCCCGATGTTCGGGAACGGTATGAATTTAGAAGCGGAGCTACTGCTTATATCCACTCCGATAAATGTATAGGCTGCGGCAAATGCCGTCAGATCTGCCGGTTTTCAGCGGTCAAAAAGGGTTTTGAGATCGATCCGGTTGCCTGTGAAGGCTGTGGTTTCTGCAAGTTTGTCTGTCCG
>JAGYOO010000089.1 GCA_018399295.1 Candidatus Omnitrophota bacterium
AAGATAAATCAACAAAAAATTCACTATTAAAAAAACGAAAACCTTTAACCATAAAGAACATATAGGAAAAGGATTTTTCTCCCAGACTGGTGTTTTAATCTTTTGCCTGTTAAAATGGAAAAAGGCACGGAAATCATTTCCGTGCCTTTTTCGCTCCAGTCTGATCGCGGGCTTACTTCATACTCAGACCAATTTTTCTCTGTTCATTATCCACCTTGATAACTCTGGCCTTTACCTTGTCTCCCACATTGAACGTATCTTCAAGCTTCATCGTAGGTTCCAGATTAATCTCAGTGATGTGGACCAGCCCCTCGAGCTCTTTTTCAATAGAAACAAAGATCCCGAAAGACGTGATTTTCGTTATCTGTCCTTCGACCTCGGTTCCCACCGGAACCCGTTCAACAATCTCCGGCCAAGGGTCCGGGTTAAGCTGCTTCAGCCCCAGAGAGATCTTATGATTGGTCTCATCAACGCTGAGGACAACCACTTCTACCTTCTGGCCCTTTTTGAGATATTCCGAAGGATTGTTGATCTTCTTTGTCCAGGAGATATCCGAAACATGGATCAATCCGTCGATTCCTTCTTCCAGTTCAACGAACGCGCCGTAATCGGTCAGATTGCGCACGCGCCCCTTAAGCCTGGTCTCCGGCGGATACTTCGCGGCGATTCCCTGCCAGGGATCAGACTCAGTCTGCTTAATACCCAGAGCGATTTTCTGATTCCCCGCGTCCAGATTAAGCACTACTGCCTCTACGATATCACCGATCGCCAGCATTTCCGAAGGATGGCTGATGCGCCTGGTCCAGGAAAACTCGGATATGTGAATCAGTCCCTCCACGCCCTTTTCCAGTTCAACAAAGGCACCATAAGGAACCAGGTTAACGACTTTTCCCTTGATCTTGGAACCAGTGGGATGCTTTTCTTCAATCCCCTCCCATGGACTGGGAGTTTTCTGCTTAAGCCCCAAAGAGATCTTTCCATTTTCCTCATTTATATCCAGGATCATGACGTCGATCTTATCCCCGATGGCCACCATCTCCGACGGATGGCTGATTCGCCCCCAACTCATGTCGGTTATGTGCAGCAGACCGTCAACTCCGCCCAGGTCGATAAATACCCCAAAATCCGCGATATTCTTTACAACCCCGGTCCGAACCTGACCTTTAGCAATCTCCTGCATTAACTTGACCCGATTGGCCTCGCGCTCCTGAGAAAGCAGCTCTCTCCGGCTCAAGACTATATTTTTCCGGGGCCGGTTGATCTTCACAATCATAAAGTCATACGCTTTCCCCAGATGCTGATCCAGATTATGGGCGCCTCTTAAGGATACCTGCGAAGCCGGCAGAAAGGCCTCCATTCCGATATCGACCATCATGCCGCCCTTAACCTTACGGGAAATCCGCCCCTGAATCGTATCGCCTTCTTTAAAATTATTGATTATTCTTTCCCAGCCCAGGGTCCGGTCAGCTTTACGCTTGGATAGAACGACCATGCCGTTCTCATCTTCTTTAGTCTCCAGCAACACCTGAATCTCATCGTCAATGCTGATCTGGGAAGGATCATCGAATTCATCAACCGCGAGAATTCCTTCGGATTTATAGCCGATATCCACCAGGACTTCTTTTCCGGTTACTCCCACCACTCGTCCGGAGACAATCTCACCTTCTTTAACCGCCTCCGTAACTCCTTTTTCGTAAAACTCTTCCAGCGCGGTAGCAAACTTACTACCCTCCTGCTGTATTACATCAGAAATATTCGGGATCTTTTTCTTTTTACGAGACATCTCATTTACAACCTCCTTTTATGGATTTTTTTGCCCGATCGAGCTTGAAAGCATCCATCGGGGTGAACAGTGATTCTATCAGAGAAGAGGGTGATTATCAAGTAAATTTTTCTTCAAGCTCTTTCAGCCGGCCCAATACCCGATTCGCGAAAAGCTGGTGATCCTGCTTCGCCCGCGGATCCAGTCCGTCATCCGCGAATCGCATCGGAGCGCCGAAAACAACGCGAAGCTTTTTAAACACCTTTACTCCCCCCTCTGCCGGCATCGCCTCCCTGGTTCCCTGAAGAAAGACCGGGACAACCACGGCCCCGGATCTGGCGGCCATAAGGCCGACCCCGGACTCAGCCTGATCCTGAACCCGGCCGGTAACGCTGCGCGTGCCCTCGGGAAAAATCATCAGAACCTGTTTTGACCGTAGTAACTTCAGCGCGTGTTTCACGGCCCCCAGATCTGCCTTCCCCCGGGTCACGGGAAAGGCATTCAGGGTTTTGATCAGCATTCCAAACAGAGGATTCTTAAACAATTCATGCTTGGCCATAAAATTCAGGATCCGGGGACAGGCCACGCTCAAAAGCATCGGATCAAGGTAACTAAGATGGTTAGGAGCGATTATCACCGCTCCCCGTTTGGGCACGTTTTCACGGCCCCTGACCCGCAGGTCATAAAACAGCCTGAACAGGAGACTGATCACCGACCGGACAATCATGTAAAATATGTCTTTTAACATTTTTCCGCAACCAGTTTAACCAGCTTTTCCACGACTTCCTCAATGGATAATCCGGTGGTATCCACTCTTAATGCCCCCTCGGCAAGACGCAAGGCACCCCAGGGCCGGGCCCGGTCACGGGCGTCCCGTTCCTCAATCTGTCGCCGAAGATCTTCCTCTGAACCCTCCAGGCCTTTATCCTTAAGCTCTAAAAATCGGCGGCGGGCCCGTTCTTCCACTGAGGCATCCAGGTAGATCTTAATCTCAGCCAGGGGGAATACAACGGTTCCGATATCCCGGCCTTCCATAACAATATCTTTCTCCCGGCCAAATTCCCGCTGCCATTCCACCATCATCTTTCGCACCGGATACAGGTCCGCGATGTGATACACCGCCTCAGTAACCTCCGGCCGACGGATTGCCTCGCTGACGTCTTTTCCATCAAGCCGGACTATCTGCCGGCCGGCCTCTGAAGCACTCAGCTCAATACGGGTGGCGCCGGCCAGTTCCACTATCTTATTTTCGTCCGAAAAATCCGATCCGGCCTGAATGATCTTCAAGGTCAGAGCGCGATACATCGCGCCTGTGTCCACGTAAAGAAATCCGAGTGTACGAGCCAGGCTTCGGGCCACGGTACTCTTTCCGGCACCCGCCGGTCCATCAATCGCGATAATCATTTCTTGAACCGCGGATCATAATCACTGTCATTGCCATTGGCCCTTTACGCGAGTTTTCTCCGCCGCCTGGCTGCTTTTTCCAGCAGCAAGGTAAGATGCGGAGAATCTTTTTTTCTCAGTGCCTGTTTAAATTCTCTCAAAACCGTCTCATAAGTGGCCAATGCTTCCAGCACGGAATGACGGTTACTCAGAAAAATATCATTCCACATTTCCACCTCACCAGCCGCTACCCGGGTTACATCGCGAAATCCGCTACCGCTCAGATTTAGCAGCTTCGGATCAACAGTGTTCATCATCAGAACAGCAATCAGATGCGGCAAATGACTGATCATGGCCACGATCCGATCATGTTCCTGGGGGGAAACACAGATCGGACGCGATCCCAATAACCGCCAGATTTGAGTTACCGCGCGCACCGCGGATTTAGAGGTTTGGGAATCAGGGGTGATAAAGCAGATACTGTTCTTAAACAGATCCGATCGCGCGTTTTCCGGCCCTGACTTTTCTGATCCCGCCAGAGGATGCGTACCGACAAAGCGAATTTTTGGAGGAAAAACAGTCCGGGCTTGAGAAACCAACTCCTGCTTGGCACTGGCGACATCGAAAATCAGGCAAGCGGGATCAACCAGAGCGGAGAGTTCGGACATAATCCGCGCGGCAGTAAATACGGGAACCGCGATAACGACGAGATCCGCCCCCCGCACCGCTGCTCGCAGACTGGTCGTGCCGCTGGATATCATCCCGCCCGCGCGCGCGCGGGAAAGAGTCTTTTGTTTCCGCGCAACCCCAACGACTTCATGAGCGATTTTTTTCTGAAGCAGGCCGTACCCGATCGACCCTCCGATCAATCCAGGCCCGATAATAACCGCCTTTTTAAATCGAATCTCCATAAATCTATACTTTTCTGCCGACCGCCGCGGCGATTGACTGTACCCGCCCCACCAACCGGAAGAAATTTTTTGGCGTAAGTGACTGAGGTCCGTCCGAAACTGCTTCTTCCGGATGGGTATGCACCTCAATAAGCAATCCGTCGGCGCCGGCGGCAACCGAGGCCAGACTGGCCGGTTCCACCAGCCCCCATCTGCCGGTAGCATGACTGGGATCAACGATTACCGGAAGATGACTGAGCTGCTTAATCGCCGGCACAGCGTTTATGTCCAACGTATTCCGGGTATAGGTTTCAAAGGTGCGGATTCCCCTCTCGCAGAGAATGACCTGAAAGTTCCCTTCATTAAGAATATACTCGGCACTCATCAAAAACTCTTTTATCGTGGACATCATTCCCCGTTTTAAGATTACAGGTTTCGAGGTCTTGCCCACCTCTTTTAACAGGTTGAAATTCTGCATATTCCGTGCCCCGATCTGCAGAACATCCACATACTTCTGAATAAGCTCGATGTCGCGGGGGTCCATTACCTCGGTTACAGTGATCATCCCCAGTTCTCCCCCGACATCATGCATGATTTTAAGCCCGTCTTCTCCCATGCCCTGAAATGAATACGGGGAAGTCCGCGGCTTAAACGCACCGCCGCGGAGTATGTTAACCCCGCATTTCTTTACCGCTTGGGCGATGGCCATAAAACTTTCCCGGCTCTCAATCGCGCACGGTCCGGCCATCAGGCTGATCCGGTTCCCGCCAATCTCCGTTCCTTTAATATTTATAACCGTGTTTTCGGGACGGAACTCCCGGGAAACAAGTTTATAGGGAGCCAGCACCGGGATAACCTTTTCAACCCCCGGGAAAGCCTCCAGCGGCTGAACTCGCAAGACATCTTCTTCCCCGATTACGCCAATAATCGTCCGTTCAACCCCCTGAGAGATCATCGGCTTTAATCCAAGAGACTCTATTCTTTCCAACAGCTTCTTTTTATCTTCCTCACTAGTATGCGGCTTTAATACAATGATCATTTATTTCTCCCTTTAACCAACGCCTGCTCTTTGAGCACCCGTTTCAGGACGGTTATAAAGGCGCGGTTTTCCCTGTTGGTTCCGGCGGTTACCCGGATAAAATTTGGCAAACCCCAGGCCGTCATCTCCCGGACAATTATTCCGCTCTTCAGGAGACTGTCGTAGACCGCAGGGCCACGGGTACCAACATTGACCAGAATAAAATTCGTAACACTGGGAACAAAAAACAGATTCAGTTTCCGAAACTCCGAAGACAGATAGCTTACTCCGGAACGCGCCAACTGCACCGAACGCAGCAGATGCCGGCGGTCTTCCAGGGCCTCCACGGCAGCGACCTGAGCAAGAGAGTTCACGTTAAATGGATCGCGAACCTGGTTAAGAGAGGAGATTATTTCCGGAGCGGCCGCGGCCCAACCCACTCTCAGACCGGCCAAAGCGTAAACCTTGGAAAAAGTCCGGGCAACAATAACATTCCCCTTACGAATGTACCGCAGGGAATCCGGATAATCCCGGGCCTGAACATACTCATGATAAGCCTCATCCATAAATACGATGACATTTTTGGGCAGGCTCTCGAGAAAATTTTCAAGTTCGATCCGGTTCACATAACTTCCGGTCGGATTATCGGGATTAGCGATAAATACCAGCTTAGTCCTGGCCGTGATTTTAGCCCGCATCGCAGGCAGATCGTAGCGAAAGGCCTTCAGCGGCACTGCCTTGACTTTCGCCTCTGCCAGCTGAGCCGCGATTCGGTAGATCAAAAAGGTCGGCTCAGCAATTACAACTTCTTCCCCTCGGTTAAGAAACGCCCGCAACGCCATAATTATGACTTCATCCGAGCCGTTTCCCACTACTATATTTTCAGACTTAAGCCGAAACCGGCGAGCCAGGGCGCGACGCATATAGAATGCTCCGGCATCCGGATAGCGATTGAGCTCAGGCGTTGCCTTTTTAATAGCCGCCATTACCCTTGGTGAAGGACCCAGCGGATTCTCATTTGAGGCCATTTTAGAGACTGTCTTAAGTCCCAGTTCCCGCTTTACTTCAGATACAGGCTTACCTGGTTTATATGGTTTCAGCCCGTCAAGGCAAGCCCGAGTCAATTTTTCGCTCATGCGGAATTTCTCCTTAATCAAATTGTGGATAAGAACCGAGGACCTTTAGAAAATTAGTCTTCTTCTCCGGAT
>JAGYOO010000009.1 GCA_018399295.1 Candidatus Omnitrophota bacterium
TGAAGGGGTCAGAGTCATCAGCCGTGAACCGCTCCGTAAGTTCCCAACGGCTGGCCGCTATGGGCCAGATGGCCGCGGCGATAAGTCACGAATTGAAAAATCCGCTGAGCGGGATAAAGATAGCCACTGAATATCTGATGCGCAAGTTAAGTGACCGGGAGGATCTCCTGGAAGTCCTTACCAATATTCTTAATGAATCCGTGTTTGCTCACAGTATTATTTCCAATATTCTGGATCATGCCCGGATAAGAGAACCGCAGCTGCGTAAGTTCAGGATCAACACTGTAATTGAGGAGGCGATATTAACCGTAGCTCAGCAGGGCTGGTTTAAGAACATCAGCATCAATAAGAAGATCTCAGCCGAGCTTCCCGGCCTGATGCTTGATCCGCTGCAGATAAGGCAGGTTCTGGTTAATCTGTTTATAAATGCGGCTGAGGCGATGGTCGGTGGCGGGACGCTTACGGTAAGTGTCGCCAGCCAGGATAAAAATGTTACGGTAACAGTCGCGGATACCGGCGGAGGTGTCGAAGAGGATTATCTTGAGAAGCTCTTTGAGCCTTTTTTCAGCACCAAGGTCCGCGGGATCGGGCTGGGGTTGGCCGTCAGCCGTGAGATAATCCGGAATCATGGCGGGGAGATCGATGTTGAAAGTAAACAAGGCAAGGGAAGTACTTTTACTATTGTTTTCCCGATTAAAGAAGATTAACCGAAAGGGAATATGGCCCGCACCATCCTGGTAGTTGACGACGAAAGCGTAGTCCGCGAGACTATCAAGAAAATTCTGGAAGAAGAAGGATTTTTCGTTCTGTCCGCGGAAGATGGTAAGAGCGCTCTGGAAATTCATCGTGTCCATGCCATAGACATCGCCCTTCTGGATCTGAAGCTTCCGGATATAACCGGAGCTGAGGTGCTGGAAAGAATGAAACTGGTAAATCCCGCGATAGAGGCGGTAATAATGACTGCTTTTGAAATGGAGGACCTGGTTAATCGCGCGTTTGCCTGCGGGGCTTATGCCTGTTTGCACAAGCCATTCGCGATAAAAGCTCTGTTGGAAGTATTTGAACAGCTGGAAAGAAGAAATGGATAATTCAGGAAAGCATATTCTTCTTGTTGATGATGAGCCGGTGATCCGGGAGACGCTCTGTTCTATCTTAAAGGACGAAGGTTACCTGGTGTCAACGGCTGAAACCGGGCGGGAAGCGGTAAGGCTGTCATTGCAGAAAGGGTTTGATCTGGCGATTATTGATTTAAAGTTGCCGGATATCGAAGGTATGCAGGTGCTGCGGGAATTAAAAGAAAACAGTCCCTCTTTGTGTGCCGTACTTATTACTGCTTATCCTACTACCGAATCCGCGATCCGGGCTATTCAGGAAGAGGCCTATGAATATATAACAAAACCTTTTGATATAAATCATGTCAAGCTTGTTATCCGCCGGGGCCTGGAAGAAAAACAGCTTGAGAACGAAAATCGCCGGCTACTCGTAAATCTTCAGAGTGAAAAGGAAAAGCTGGAAA
Organism: Candidatus Omnitrophota bacterium; assembly: GCA_018399295.1. Classification (GTDB taxonomy): domain Bacteria; phylum Omnitrophota; class Gorgyraeia; order B26-G9; family B26-G9; genus M55B170. The sequence continues at coordinate 1,517 of JAGYOO010000009.1, forward strand.
CGATTCTGCACATGGGGCACGTTATGAGTTCGATACTGAACCTGGAAGAGCTGGCCAGGTTCATTGTCGACCGGATTTGTGAAGTCCTGAAAGTGCGGGTATGTTCTCTGATGCTTCTGGAAGAAGGCGAACTGGTGATCAAGGCGGCAATCGGTTTAAATGAGCTTATAGTCCGAAATACCCATATAAAACCCGGCCAATCTATCAGCGGCTGGGTTGTTGAACACGGCGAAGCGGTTCTGGTACAGGACATCGAGAGCGATGTTTATTTCGGCCGGACCAATTTGCCTCAGTATGAGACAAAATCCCTGCTCTGTCTGCCGCTTAAGAGCAAGAGTTCAGTGCTGGGCGTGATCAATCTGGCCGATAAAACCGTGGCCGGAAAGTTGAGTGTTTTTGATGACCAGGACCGGCAGTTTCTTTCGATTATTTGTACGTACGCGGCCATTGCGATCGAGAATGCTCGTTTGTACGGGGAGATTACAAGCCTGGCGGTTACCGACGGGTTAACCGGCCTGTTCAACCATCGTTATTTCCAAACCCGGCTTGCGGAGGAGGTCGACCGTGTTCAGCGTTACCGTCATCCACTTTCGCTGATAATGCTTGATATCGATTCTTTTAAAAAATTCAACGATACTTATGGACATCCGTTAGGGGATAAGGTTCTGAAGACGATAGCCAGACTCATAAAAAAGAATGTCCGGAAAGTCGATGTTCCCTGCCGTTATGGTGGGGAGGAGTTTTCGGTGATTTTACCGGAGACTGGTATCAAGGAATGTCTGCTTGTCGCCGAAAAAATAAGGCGGTCAGTGGAAGAGATGGAGTTCGAGACCGGGAAGAACGGGCCGAAGGTCCGGATGACCATCAGCGGAGGGGCCACGGAGTTTCAGGAGGGGGTAAGCAAGGCGGAGCTTGTCCAGGCGGCCGATGATGCCCTTTACCGGGCAAAAAGTAAAGGTAAAAACCGGATCCTTACCTGAGTTTGCTGCAGATGTCTATCCCGTTGTTGCGGCAAACAATTATCAACCTCTTTTTCTGATAAAGGAATATCTAAGGATGAAAGATAAAGAAAATAAACAGGTTATTCATTCCCGGGTGCAAAGCGTTAAGGATCGGATAAATCAAGCGGCGATCCGTGCCGGAAGAGATCCTCTGGATGTGGAGCTTATCTGCGTGACCAAGCAGGCCTGCCCGGAAGAGGTCCTGGTGGCACTGGAGGACGGCGCGTGCCTTGCTATTGGAGAAAACCGGGTGCAGGACGCGCTGCGCAAACAGGAGTTCCTGCGGCAGCATCTGGATCCGGACAGGTTTAATCGGCTGAGATGGCATATGATCGGACATCTGCAGACGAATAAGGCCGCCCGGGCCCTGGAAATTTTTCACACTATTCAGTCAGTGGACTCTAAGCGTCTGGCCGAAGTTTTGAGCCGCAGAATGCGGGAACTGAACAGAAGCGTGGATATCCTGTTGGAGATCAACATCTCACGAGAGACTGGCAAATACGGGTTTGAAATCGAGGCGGCGGAGGAGTCCGCGCGGGAAATCAAAAACCTTCCCGGGCTGAATGTCCGGGGGTTGATGGGAATGGCCCCTTACGTCGCGGCCCCGGAACTGGCACGTCCTTTTTTCGCGGCTCTTTATGAAATATTCTCGCGTTTGAAACAGGAGTGGAAATCAGAGGGACAGTTTACGGAGTTATCGATGGGGATGACTAATGATTTTGACGTAGCGGTGGAAGAAGGGGCCACGATGGTCCGGGTCGGAAGCGCGATCTTCGGGGAACAATCATGAAAGCTTTTAGAATAGGGATAATCGGCATTGGTAACATGGGCGGGGCGTTATTGAAAGGGCTCGCGGCAAAGAAGGGGACCCAGGTGTTTTTTGCCGAAAAGGATTCGGCCAAACGCCGCGTTGTCCGCCGGGTTTGCCCGCGGGCAAAAGCGCTGTCTTTAGAGGAGTTGACAAAAACCTCTAATGTGGTTATTATCTGTGTTAAGCCGCAGGATCTGGAACCGGTTTTGGACGTAATTAAAGAGTATCTCACGGCAGAGACCCTTGTGATTTCAATTGCCGCGGGGGTAACCTTGAAGAAACTCAGGCGTCTGCTCCGGCACGATCTTCTGGCCCGGGTGATGCCGAATCTGCCGGCTTTGACGGGAAATGGGGTATCAGCATTTACTGTTGCCGACTCGCGCGCAAGCCGGGCGGTCCGGGAAATATTTTCAATCCTCGGGTCTGTTCTGGAGGTGGATGAAAAGAAGATGGATGCCGTGACTGCGGTTAGTGGCAGTGGTCCGGGATATTTCGCGTTTATTCTGGCTGAGTTCAGAACCGCGGCCCGGAGGGCTGGCCTGAGTGAAAAAGAGGCTGTCTTCCTGGTTGATCAGACTTTTGGGGGGACCGCGTTGTTTTTGGGAAAAACCGGTCTCCATCCGATGGAAATGGTTAAACGGGTGGCCTCGCCCGGGGGGACGACTGAGGCCGGACTGAGCGTGCTTAAACAGAGAAAAATGGGAAAAATACTGGCAGAGACGGTGAAGGCCGCGGCGGCCCGGTCTCGTGAATTAAAAAAATGAAAAAAGACAGCGGATACAAACACACGATAAATCTTCCGAACACCGCATTTTCCATGAAGGCTAATCTGCCTCAGAAGGAACCGGAGATACTGCGGCGCTGGGAACAGGATAATATTTATAGCCGGATGCTGGAACTGCGGAAAGACGCTCCGTTGTTCATCCTTCATGATGGTCCGCCTTATGCTAACGGAAACATTCACATCGGGCACGCGCTGAATAAAATCCTTAAGGATATCATAATAAAGTATAAATCCCTGCGGGGATTTCGGGTGCCATACGTTCCGGGCTGGGACTGTCACGGGCTGCCGGTGGAGCACCAGCTGTTCAAAAAGATTGGCAAACGGAAGGATGAGGTGGAGCAGGTCGACTTTCGGAGACAGGCTCATGATTTTGCTCTTAAGTTTGTTGATGTCCAGAAGAATGAATTCAAGCGGCTGGGACTTTTTGGTGAATGGGAAAACCCTTACCTTACCCTTTCCCATGAATATGAGGCCGCGATTGTCCGCTCCTTCGGAGATATGGTGGGCAAGGGATATATCTATAAGGGGTGCAAGCCGGTAAACTGGTGCGTTGCTTGCGAAACTGCTCTAGCTGAGGCGGAGGTTGAGTATGAGGAACATACCTCGCCTTCCATTTATGTTAAATTCCCCGTTGCCGACGGATCATCTTTGCCGCTTCCGGCCGACCAGCGGGGAAAACCCGTGTATATTGTTATCTGGACCACTACCCCCTGGACAATCATGGGTAACGTGGCTGCTGCCGTAAATCCGGAATTCACCTATCAGCTTGTTCCCGTTGGTTCCGAGATCCTGCTGATAGAGAAGGGGCTGACTCCGCGGGTAATGGAAAAGGCGGGGATAACCGGTTTTCGCCCGGCAGGAGAAGTCTCAGGCCGACAGCTGGAAAATCTGCGCTATGATCATCCGTTTGGCTTGCGGCAGGGAAAAGTGGTTCTCGCGGACTATGTCAGCGCGGAAGACGGCACCGGAATAGTCCATACCGCGCCGGGATATGGTGTTGATGATTTTCTGACTGGTCAACGTTACGGACTTGAAGTGGTTATGCAGGTGGATAACCGGGGCCGGTTTTTAGCGGAAACACCGGTGGTCGGAGGACAGAAAATAAAGGACGCCGCCGGCTTGGTCATCGACCGGCTGCGGGAAAGTAATCTGCTTCTGGCAGTAGGAGAGATCAATCACTCATATCCACACTGCTGGCGCTGTAAGAAACCGATTATCTTCCGGGCGACTGAACAGTGGTTTATCAGCGTGGATAAAGACGATCTCCGGCAGCGCTGCCTGGAGGCTATCCCGAAAGTAAAGTGGATCCCCGGGGCCGGACAGCAGCGGATATCTTCAATGATCGAGAACCGGCCTGACTGGTGTCTGTCCCGTCAGCGTCTCTGGGGAGTCCCGATCCCGGTGTTTTATTGCGGAAAGTGCCGTGAGGTGATTCTCGATCCCCGGGTGATTGAAAAGGTGGCGGAAACTGTTCAGACCGAAGGGACTGACAGCTGGTTTATCCGAACGGCCGCGGAATTGCTCCCGGATGGATTCGTTTGTCCGAAATGCGGTGCCAGGGAAGAGTTTGAAAAGGAAAGCGCGATTTTGGATGTCTGGTTTGATTCCGGGGTAAGTCATCAGGCTGTTCTGGAACAGAGGGGTGAATTAAGTTTTCCCGCTGACCTTTATCTTGAAGGTTCCGATCAGCATCGCGGCTGGTTCCAGGCGTCGCTGATAACCTCAATGGCCGTGACCCGGTCCGCGCCGTTCCGGGAGGTCCTTACCCATGGATTCGTTGTCGATGGCAGCGGTAAGAAGATGTCTAAGTCACGCGGCAATGTTATTGCTCCCCAGCAGGTCATCGGAAAGCTCGGGGCGGATGTATTGCGGTTGTGCGTGGCTTTTTCCGATTACAATGATGACGTAAGGATGTCCGACGAGATTCTTGCCCGGGTCAGCGAAAGTTACCGCAAGATCCGGAACACCCTGAAGTTTATCCTGGGAAATCTTTATGATTATGATCCGGAACAGAACGCGATAGATTACGCGGATATGGTAGAGATCGACCGCTGGGCGCTCAGTTCGCTTCAGGAACTGGTGAGAGGAGTTACCAGCGCTTATGAGGAGTACACTTTCCATCAGGCCGCCCGGCGTATATATAATTTCTGCATTTCGCAGATGAGTTCGTTTTATCTCGATATTTTAAAAGACCGGTTGTACACTTTTTCGCCTGATTCCCCTCGGCGGCGTTCCGGCCAGACCGCTCTTTACGCGATTCTTCTTGGTTTGGTCCGGATGATCGCTCCGATTCTGCCGTTTACCGCGGAAGAGGCATACGGTTTCAGTCCCGGAGCCAAAGGCGATATCTTTCTTAAAGACTGGCCGGAGTATGACAGTGAACAACGGGATGAAAAACTGGAAGAAAACTGGCGTAATATCCGGGAGATCCGGAATCAGGTGCTCAAGGAACTGGAACGGGCCCGGGGCGAAGGCCTTATTGGAAACAGTCTGCAGGCCGTGGTAAACATATCTTTTTCACCGGATGACCAGGCCTTAAGCGGGTTGCTGAGCCAGTACGAGTCTATGTTTCCTGAGGTCTTCATCGTTTCAGGTGTAAGCTTGTCCGCGGGTATTGACAACGTTGAGGCGGAGGTATATAATTTGACTCAATTTTGGGGGGCAAAGCAGCAGGAAGTCCGGATCGGTATCAAAATCGAACCGGCACGGGGCCTTAAATGCGTGCGCTGTTGGAATGTTTCCGAGACGGTTGGAGAAAACGGGGAACATCCGGAGTTATGCGCCAGATGCGTAAAGAACATATCCTAAAGGAGAGTCGCCAGTGAATAAGAAGGAATCTCTTGAATTTAAGAAAAAGTTAGTCGATCTGCGGGAACGGATAACCGAGGAGATGCGCCAGCTGGGGGAGGAGAACTTCAAGAAAACCCAGCGGGATGCCACCGGAGATCTTTCGGCATATACCTTTCATATGGCTGATGTTGCCAGTGACAGTTACGCCCGGGAACAGTCATGGGACCGGATGAGCGGGGAGCAGAAGGTGCTGTATCTGGTTGATGACGCGCTGAAAAAAATTGACGAAGGGGCCTACGGTGTATGTGAGAGCTGCGGAGGAAAGATAAATAAAGAACGGCTGAAGGCGATCCCTTACGCCCAGTTTTGCCGTACCTGCAAAGAGCAGCTGGAAAAAAAACGGTAGTTGATGTATAAGCTTTTTATCGCTGCCGCCCTAGTCTTACTGGATCAGGGGACAAAGTTATTTGCCCTGAAGATTCTGCATCAGAATCAAAGTCTGGCTGTTATCGATAACGTTATCCATTTCACCCTGGTTTATAATACCGGGTCCGCTTTTGGTCTTTTGCCCGGATTAAACTGGATTCTGACTTACGCGACCCTGTTTGCCGTGGCATTTATCCTGTTTTTGATGGGCCGCCGGCCGCATTTCAAAAAGCCTCAATATCTTACTCTCTGGCAGGTGGCGTTAATGTTGATTCTCAGCGGGGCCACCGGAAATCTTATTGATCGTCTAAGGCTTGGATATGTCGTTGATTTCATCGACCTGCGGATCTGGCCGGTATTTAACCTTGCCGATTCTCTGATAACCATCGGGGTCTGTATTCTGGCATTCCTGTTCCTGAAAAAGGAGGCTATAAGCTGATGCATCCCATACTGTTTAAGGCCGGGGCTTTCTGCATTTATACCTATGGCGTGATGGTGGCCCTGGGCGCGCTTCTGGCCGGGACTCTCTGCGTTCGTCACGCGCAGCGGGAAGGGATATCCCGGGAGAAGATGACTGATCTTATCTTCTGGATCTTGCTGGGTGGGATCGTTGGCGCCCGGCTGTTTTATGTTATGCTTCATCTTGACTATTTTTCCCGCTATCCCTTGGAAATAATAATGATCCATAAGGGCGGGCTTGTATATTATGGCGGGTTTATCTTCGGTACGCTTACCGGAATTTTTTTCAGCCGGCGCGTTTTGCTCCCGCTGTTAACAACGATGGATCTTATTGCTGTTTATGTCCCTCTGGCCCATGCCTTCGGTCGGATCGGATGTTTTTTTAACGGATGCTGTTATGGTACTCCCACAGAGTCTTTTTTAGGCGTAACCTTCCCCAATCACTTCGTGAAAGTCCTGCCGACCCAGTTAATTGAAGCCCTGCTTCTGGTGGTCGTGTTTATTTTTCTGGCACGTGGATATTCACGCCGCCGGTTTGAAGGGCAGATCTTCGCGCTTTACCTTATGGCTTACGGGGTTCTCCGGTTTAATCTTGAATTTATAAGAGGGGATACCTTGCCGGTAGCCGGACCGTTTACTGTCTTTCAGCTGATAAGTTTCGGACTGCTGGCGATAGGTCTTGGCCTTTACCATTTCCTGGGGAAAGAAGATGCCTGAACATGAATTCCATTCCTTTACTGTTTCAGCTGAAGAGTCAGGGGAGCGGATTGATAAGTTTCTGGGTGGCAAGCTTACGGGGCTGGTTTCCCGCAGCAGGATTAAAAAATTTATTATCCAGGGAAAGATAAAACTTAACTCTCTGCCGGTAGACGACCCCAACCAAAAGCTTCACGATCAGGATCGGATCGAGGTGGAGGTCGTTCCGGATCAGCTTGAGAGTCCGGTCCTGGCAGCTGACATCCCTCTGGAAATTGTTTATGATGATGAATATCTGTTATGCGTAAACAAGCCGGCGGGGATGGTGGTGCATCCTGCGGCTGGTCATTCCACTGATACCCTGGTAAATGCTCTGTTGTTTCTCAACCTGAGGTTGTCCGGTGTCGGAGGATTGAAAAAACCGGGTATAGTTCACCGGCTGGACCGGGAAACCTCCGGGCTGCTGCTGGTAGCTAAGGATGACCGGACTCACATGCTTCTTAGTCAGAAATTTAAAGAGCATGAGGTTAGAAAGATGTATGTTGCCCTGGTCCGGGGCGCGGTGGCATTTGACGAAGGGGTTGTTGAGGCGGCGATTGGCCGCGACAGTCACAATCGCAAGAAGATGAGCGTGGTGAGTGAGGGAGGCAAGCCGGCGTTTACCAGATACAGAGTAAGAAAGAGAGGCGATTCTTTTTCAGTGCTTGAGGCCTTTCCGGAAAGCGGCAGAACTCACCAGATCAGAGTTCATATGGCCCATTTAGGGTATCCGGTATTGGGAGACTCGCTGTACAATCGGCATTACCGGCAGGATCCGATAAACCGTCAGGCCCTGCACGCGCAAAAACTGAGTTTTGAGCATCCCTGTCTGGATAAACGCGTTGAGCTTGAGGTTGAACCGCCGGAAGATATGCGGAAACTTATGGCCCCTTACGGATAACAAGGGTTGTATCCGCGTTTTAAACTATTGAATGTACACTTTTCTGATGATAAAATATTATTAAGCCCAGGGAGGGGTAATGAAAGAAATCAACGGAATTGACGCAGTCATCGAAGCTGAAATCATCCGCGTTGAAAATCCCGTTATTGAATTCCCCCGGAGCAGCAGCTGTTCCGGGTTTCTTCTGTCTTTTGCCCGAATCCCGGGAATAACTGAAAAACTGATTAAAAATAAGATATTGAAAGTCTCGGGAGAGTATAGTCCGGATAAATCATGAAAGCCTATAATATCATGGAGGACATTGTCCGGAGATATCTGGACGATATCCTGAAAAAACAGCCGCATCTCTGTTCTTGTACTGATTGCCGGGAAGATATCTCCGCCTATGTGTTAAGCCGGATCCCGCCCCGGTATGTGACCACTGATTCCGGGGCTATGTACATGCTGCGGGATCAGCTCCGGGTGGAGCATGCCTCGTTGATTATCAGAGAATTATTGATAGCCATTGAACTGATAAAGAATAAACAGCACCGGCATGATACGGAGCAGGATCGAGACGTTGCCTACCGGATGTTATTGGAGCATATAAAGTTGGAACGGGGCGTGGATTTTTTGCATTATCGGGATAACCTGCTGAAGCGGCGAATCGGTCAACGGATGAATGCCCGGAATGCAAGTAATTTTGCCGAGTATCTTCAGGTTCTTACTCATGATCAGGATGAGTACGAGCGGCTGTTCGAGGTCTTAACCATTAACGTTACTTCGTTTTTTCGCGACAAGAACGTTTGGGATAGTCTGCAGGAAAAGTTTCTTCCCGGATTTATCCGGGAACAGAAGGCAAAAGGCAGAAAAAAAATCCGGGTCTGGAGCGCTGGATGTTCCAGCGGGGAAGAGGCCTATTCTCTGGCTATTTTATTCTACCTGCTCTGTCAGAAAGAAAATCTGCAAGTGGAGATAACGGCCGTAGATATTGACAAGGAATGTCTGAAACAGGCCCGGCAGGGGGTATACCGGGCGGATACTCTGAAAAATATTGACCAGGAACTGCTGCGCCGGTTTTTTCTCCCGCTAAACGGTGATTACCGTATAGTGCCGTTTATTCAACAGATGGTAAATTTCCGGGAACAGAATATTATTGATGATCAGGGTGTCTACGGACAGGATATGATCATCTGTCGTAATGTCTTTATTTATTTCAATCGGAGTTTGCAGGAACATCTGATAACAAAGTTCTATAATCAGCTGACTGAGTCAGGGCTTTTTCTAATGGGTGCTTCTGAAAACCTCATGGGAGATGCCAGAGTGCTTTTCTCGGAGGTCTCCTCAGATATCAGATTATACCGAAAGAACGACGGAGACATAAAGGGAGCTCTCTAATAGTTTTTCTCTTTGGATTTAACCCCTGAATAACTGCTCTTGTTTGCCGGAAATCCACACTTTTTCCCGAAATATACATATTTTTCTGATTATTCGTATTCTCCTGATATCCTTACGGGGCTTCCTTTTATTGGCACGGAAACTGCTAAAAATATTAATCATTTAAGGGATAGCCATTCCCCACCCCCCACTATCCAAGGCTATCCCTTTTTTATTGACTATCCTCAGTCGTGGTAGTATCATAAAAACAGACAGGAGATTGCATGGTAACAGCCATTGTTTTGATCAACGCACAGCGGGATAAGGTCAGGGACGCGGCTGAGGCGCTTTCAGCCATAAAAGGTGTGGCTGAGGTTTACTCAGTCGGCGGCCGGTTTGACCTGGCCGCGATAATCCGGGTTAAAACTAACGAAGATCTGGCGGAACTGGTAACCGGGCAGTTGTTGAAGGTCGAAGGCATTTTAAGCACGGAAACCCTGATTGCCTTTCAGGTCTATTCCCGTCATGATCTTGAGACTATGTTTTCCGTAGGCATGGAAGATTAGGGCTTCGGATAGCAGCTGGGAAAGGATTCCCAAAGAGTGAACGAGTTAAACTTAAATACTATATTACCTGAAAATTTCACAGATAGCGGACCGGACATGTTTCGGCCGCTGTTTTTATTTAAAAAGCATAAGAGCGTTGCCCGGCGAATTAAATAATCGGATTTTATAATATAAATTCCCCCGATATTAAAAGGAGCCGCGATGGGGATTATGAAGAGAATGAGGGAAAAAGCGGGAGTCTACCTGTATCGTCTGATGGAATCAATTGATGGAGAAAAAAAGATCGTAAAGATCCTGCCTTACCGGATCGCGGTCAGAGTCAAATTGTTCTGTCTGAAGAGAATGATCGATTAACAGTAGAAGATTCCGTTAAAAATATTTCAGCTGTCTTAAACGGTGTGCAGGTGAAACCTGGAATAAAATTTATTTTTTTCGCGCTGCTGGCGGTTATTTTAATTGAAGGATCTCTGCAGCTTATCGGATTAGCGTTTAAATCTTCTTCTCGCCTCCCGAACAAAATCTCAGTCAATAAACAAAAAGAAAAACGGGTCCTTTGCGTGGGTGATTCATTTACTAAAGGTGTTGGCGCGCCGCCGGGACGGGGGTATCCCGAACAACTCGAAACCATCCTTAATCAGAAAAGCAGAGAGAAGTTCCGGGTGTTTAATCTGGGTGTAAGCGGTTATAACTCAAGTGAGATATTACGGGTCCTGAATCAGCATATTGAACTTCTGGATCCGCAGGTGGTTGTTTTTTGCGGCGGAATCAACGACTGCTGGAGTCCGAGGCATGCTGCTGAAGCAGGGGACAGGGTGAGTGAAAGACTTAGAGATCTTCTTTCCCGGTTGAAACTATTCCGGTTCGGCCTGATAGTGAAAGAACGCTTAAGGACCGTGTTAAGACCTTTGCCCAAAGGGGGAGGCGATGAGGGGGAGGATAAGGAGCCGGAGGAGGCCCTGGCCTTAGCGCGCAGGCTTAAGTGCGACCGGCGATACAAAGAGTCCTTGGATATCTTACTGGGCCGGCTGGAGTATGACCCGAAAAATCCGCTCGTGCAGGCGGAGATAGAAGACACTCTTATTCGGCAAAATCGTGTCGTTCTTTCCCTGAAAACTTATAAGCAGATCCGGGATCGGTTTCCAAGACTGGATTTTGGTTGGAAGGGGGTTTCAGAAACGCAGCGCCGGATCGCCGGCTTTTTCTGGAAAAACGAGGATTATAACCGGGCCCGGGAGTACTACCTTAAGGCGCGGAAGAGTGATCCGGCCTCGTTGCCTGATCAGCAGGCCAGACTGGTACACTCCCCGGACAGGTTCCTGCTTAGGAATCTAAAGAAGATGGCCGAAAAGTGCCAAGAGCAAAAAGCGTTATTAGTATTGACCAGCTATCCGACGCAGATCTCTCCTTCGCTGGTTGAGTTTGCCAGGAAGCACGATCTCTCTCTGGTAGACCTTCGGCCGGTATTCAAGGAAGAGTTAAAGACATCTCCATATCTTTCCCTGTTTGTCTCGGAAACCGATTTGCATTGTACCCAACAGGGATATCGGATCATGGCTGAAAATATTGCCGCTAAAATTGTAAGCACGCTGAGTATACCGGGTCTTCCCGGTCAGCAATGAGCGTGCTTGCCCGGAATCTTTCTTGAAAGACAATCCTTTAACCCGATTTTTAATAAAACTATAAATAGTAACTAATCGGTTGATAGTGGTTTGAATCATAGGTAAATCCCACTCAGATAAGGTTGTTAACAGGAAAGGCTGCGATCCAGACCGCGGTATTGGATTGCCTCGGTCAGGTGTTCCTGCAGAATATTTTCTTCTCCGGACATATCCGCGATTGTTCTGGCGACTTTCAGTATTTTTGCATAGGCCCGTGCCGACAGGCCCAGTTCGGTCAGAGCAGTCCGCAGAAGCTCTTTTGATTTCGCGTCAATTCGGCAAAACTGTTTCAAGTGCTGATGATTCATCGCGGCATTACAGCTGATAGTCTCGTTTTTAAACCGCTTTGTCTGTATTTCCCGGGCCAGAAGGACCCGTTCCCGGACCGTGGCTGACGACTCGCCCTGAGGTTCGTTAAGAAGCCTGGTATTATCTACCGGCGGTACTTCAATATGAATGTCAATTCGGTCGAGGAGTGGTCCGGAGATCTTTGAGCGGTACTGCTCGATGCGGAAGGGGGTGCAGTTGCATTCCTTTTCCGGATGGCCGAGAAAGCCACACGGACAGGGGTTCATCGCGCAGATAAGCATGAAACGGGCGGGAAAAGTCAGGGTGCCGGCGGCACGGGAAACCGTGATTCTGGCGTCCTCGAGCGGCTGGCGCAGGGTCTCCAGTACGTTTCGGTTAAACTCCGGCAGCTCGTCCAGAAAGAGAACTCCATTATGAGACAGGCTTATCTCCCCGGGCCGGGGATTAGTTCCGCCACCTACCAGTGCGGCATGACTGGTTGTATGATGCGGGCTGCGAAACGGGCGTTCACTGATCAACGCGCAAGTTCTGGGAAGAAGACCGCTGACGCTGTAAATTCGGGTGGTTTCCAGGGCCTCTTCCGGAGAATAACTTTCTGTATATTGTTGAAAAAGGACA
>JAGYOO010000090.1 GCA_018399295.1 Candidatus Omnitrophota bacterium
ACTTCCTTATTCGGCCGCGCGATATTAATAAACTTTTTAATCTTATTTTCCAGATTCCGAGGCTGGCCGCCGGCCTCCTGTTGAATTATCCGCCTCAGAAACATGGCGAATGAGAATTCCTTTTCATCATTCCGCAGCAAATCATAGACAATCCTCCCAACTGCCGGCAGGTAGATCTTATTAATCCGCCTGACCCGTTCAAGCTGCCCCAAAACACCGTCTCCCAGTTCAGGAAACAGTTCTGAATAGATCTCCGGTCCGAAAACGTTTCCATAAAAACTGTTTATGCGCAGAATATTGGCAAGACGGTCGTATTGCGCGGTGCCGGCGGCAAGATCGGGAAAGTTCTTGGCCAGCCTCTGCAGTTCCGCCACCGCGCCCTGCCGTAATTCTGTTTTTCGCGAAGACAAAAACAAACGCAAAATCCACCCCCCGGCCTGTTGCGGCACCTGCTTCAACAGGAACAATGCCGGCTGAATTCCGGCCTGCTGAGCGATCGATTCCCAGACCGGCGGCCGGTCGGGTTCATCAGAAAAGGTTTTAAGCCACAACTCCTTCAAGGCGCGCAGCCGGTTGGCGGCATGCCGCGGTGACAATTTCTCCGCCTCGTCTTTAAACCGAAACAGTTTCACCAACAGCTTCGCGGCGTCACCTTCATCTTCCGGGTTTTTACCCAGCGAATCCAGTTTACGGGAAAGATCCTTCCGATTCCGCTCGATCCATTCCTGACGATTTAAAAACTCAGGTTCCTGGAAAAACTCCGCTGCCTCCCGGTCCAGCCGGCTTTGGAGGAAATTCCGAAACTTTTCCACGGCTCCGATCGTATGCTTGACCAGGGGATCATTTGTCAGCTGCGGATTCCGCCCCTCAAAAAACCGGTTTACCGTTACCTCCGATACCCCGAACTCATCTGCCAGCTTTTTATAACTCTCTCCTTGGCCAAACCTCTTTTGAACAAGTTCCCTGAGCCTTTCCGATTCCAGCCCGCTGCTCTTAAGATGCCCCTCGTTAATAAGCTCAAACACCAACGGCAGAAGTTTAGGAAGCAGCGGCTTTGAGTCTATAAATTTAAGGGCCTTGATCTGGTTCTTTGCACATAATAATTCAACCAATCCTTCCGAATCTCCGGCCAATGCCAGGAATTCCTGCTCAGCCTTTTGCCGCTGTTTGCGCAACCCGGCCCGGCTCATCCCCAGCTTCTCTACCGCCTGGTTTATCGATATCTCCGGATTATTGAGCAGGACCGTCGCTATCTCCTTACGCCGGTTACCCGCGGTTTCCGGCCACTTCTCAAGTACCGTTTGACACAACTGTCTCAGGTCCGGGGATACGGCAAGTTCTTCCCGCAAAAACAGGAACAATTCTTTACTTACATAAGCCTTCAGTTCCCTGTTGACCGCGGTTTTTAATTCGGCATTCTGCTGAATCTCTTCTCCGATCAATTCATAAGCCCCGCGAACAAAGCTTTCATAAACACTTCTTCCCAGCAGGACCCGGCTTACCGCCGAGACATCCACCTGCCATAACTCAGCCAGCCGACGGTCCAATGTTTCGGGATCAGCTTTCCGATTTTCAACCGCGTGCCACAGGGCCTTCTCCTCACGCCCCCCCAGCCATCCCTCCCTCCCGGCCTGGTAGACCAGAGACATCAGCAGCTCAGGATCAGAGTTCATTATTAATGTGTTCAGCCACTTCCGATCCGGATAACGCAGACCAAACCCTCCGGCCTCGATCGAATAATCAATGCCGGTCTCCAGGAACAGTACCAGCTTAAGCACGGAGAATCTATCCGCCTGAAACGCCAGGGAAGGGATCTTATCGACAAAAAGACTTGGCGCGAGCATGGCCCGGCTCCCCGGAGACAAGGCAAGCGCCGGCTCACAGAAAATAAGCATACTAAGCAAAAAGACCATGGGACGAAAAAAGTATTTCATTTCAGATAGAGATTTCGATTGAACTTAAACTGGTTTTTGGCACTGTTCTGCCCGGAACATCCGGCAGCGTCAGGCCAGGCTGTTCCGGAAGTGCCATTGCCCGAAGAATAATATACCCATCCCGAAAACATTCCGCGAAACTATCTCTCAGCTCATTCGCGAAAAAACTGTTCGGATCATTTCTTTCCTCTTTCTTCAGCATCTGAAGGTAGGAACCGGCGACTCCCAGAGTGTGGCTGAGCAGCTGGCGCAGATCGTACTCCCCGGCAGTACGTTGGCGGCTGAATTCCCCCCAGTCCTCAGTGGTTTTCACATCCTGGTTCTCGGCCCGGCGATTAAACCTCTGCAAAAGCAGGAGGCCTTTTAATCGTATCCATTCCTCGCCCTGGTTTTCAATCTGGGTCATTATCTGCCGGACAGACGGATTATTATCCATGACCAGAGAATTGATAAGCGAGTCCATTGATTCCCCCAGCCTGTTCTTCCGGCCCTGTTCCCATCCCAGGTATGGCCTGACAACATCATTACCCGTCAGCTCCTGGCGCATCAGAGGCATGAACTTTTCCCCCTGCCGCAAGTCCATGACCGCGATATTCCGGTAGACCCGAACAGAGTTAAGGTTTTGCAACACCCCATCCCGCGCCTCAAGTTCCAGTTCCATAACGTTTTCATCCCGGAACCGAAACCCGAACCTTTCATAGAATGGGCGGGCCTTAAACGCCGGATCATATACATATACGGTTTTATCCCCCCGATCGCGGGCCTCTTCAATCACCATCATCAGCAACAGAGAACCCGCTCCCGCGTGTTCAAAAGTATTTACCGATATCGCCAGGTTACTTCCCAGACCGACATGAACACATTTCTGCCCGGAATCGAACAGCACATCGCAAAATCCTTCTTTATTTTCCATTTCTTCAGTAAACGGGTTAAGCTCGCTAAGGGAATACGTTACCTGCTTCAGCCCCTCGATCTCACGGGAAAACGCCTTGCGCCGTATCGCCCAGGCATAGTTCCCCTTCTTTTCCACGACCAAGGCCTGCAACCGGCCCCAATCATTAACCGGCTCCAGCTGTTTACCTTTAAAGTTATCCTTGTAGAAAAGTCCCAGCCGCGCCAGAGCACCCATCAGATCCGGCGTTTCTCTTCGGGTCTGGACCACCTTCAGAAATCCGCGGGCTTTACCCGTTTTTCCTGAAACGGCATTAATTTTTGATCCTGCATCCAGTGATGATCCCGCCGGCTTCAGCCAGAGGGCCGGGGCCAGGGTTTCGGTTCTGCCGGTACGAGCCGAAGCAATCCGCATTGGCAGAAAAACCAGGAACACTGTTAAAAGAAACAGATATTTTTTATTCATAATTTTAAATCGAACTGTCCAGGGCATATAGCGCCCTTACTTGATCTACCCTGAAAGACGGCATTACTTCCCGATCTTTCTTCCGCGCCTCATAAACACTTTCAAACTTGATCGCGTCTCCGATGAACACCGGTACCGAGTAAAGAAGCTTACGCGGCGCGAAGCGGTCTTCTTTGGAAAAACTAACAGCCAGCAGGACATTGCCGTCCGGATAAACCAGACGACTGATCAGCCGCAGCCGGGGGACCTCGACACTGCGATATCTCTGGTTGATGTCTACTGAGCTTAAGAATCCGAAGTCAGCGGCAAATCCCCGGCCGCCGGATCTTAACACCCTTTGAATATCACTCAATACCTTCAGCTTGTCTTTGAAATAGGGATAAACCACATCCGCAATAATTATCACGTCAAAAGACTTATCATGAAACGGCAGCCCGTCATTCGCGTCGCCGACCACCATACTCTGCCGGATCTCATCCTGCCACTCCAGGGGTACCAGATTCTCCCGCGCGTACGAAAAAACCTCCAGCCTTCCCTGAATGATTTCCCTCAGATAACGCATTCGCAGCTGAAGGTCCGTATACCGGCCGCCGCCGACAAGCAATACCCGCAGCGGCAGCTCAGAAACCTCTGTCAGTCTGCGGCTGATCTCGTTCCCGATGGCGCCCTGAAAGACTCCTTCGTCAAGATCATCAAAGTTTCGGCTGATCGCCTCTTCACTGCCATATGGATTCGAAAGTCTCTGCCCCAGACTAAACTGAAAAGCCTTCTCCCCAATGCCTAACCGGGGAGAAAGGCAACAGCCGGCCGAACCGGCTTGAACCGGGCCGGCAAAAACAGCAATTATGAGGATTAAGGTTACAATTATATTAGACATTATAATTATATTTAAAAAGTAGTAAAGTATACCATATTTTTCATATGTTTTCAAAAAAATAAGGCATATTAAATTTTACTTAAATATAATACAGTATTGAAGAAGTGTTAAACATATCTATGGGAAATAAAGCCGTAAAGATTTCAGGAAGGAGTTTAAATCGAATTTAAAACCAGGGTTTCTTCATTTGAGCGCACAGAAGGCTTTTTATTTAGCCCCGGATTACCATAAGCCTCCCAATAGAGACCGGAATCATCCAGGGCAAAGATACTCTCATTGTCCCCCGCGCTCTCGGCCGCTTTCAACTTTGCCAGCCCCTCGTCCAGCTTAACAATTACCGCGGCATGGCCCAGTTGATTCTGATTCGGCTGTCCGGAAAAGTCAGCGCGGAAATTTTCACCCGCATTGACCACGCATGCCCGCAGCCCCATTCCACTCTCGTATTCAAGGTACTTCTTAACATACTGCACTACCGTAATAAGCTTTCCGTTATCCACCTGCTTATCAATAACCAGGGTAAACTCATCACCCCCCATCAGCCCCACAATATCACCCCCCCCGACTCCCAGCCCGGTTTGCAGCCTGTCCCTTCCAATCTCCATGGAAAGCTGCAGGGTATTAGTCACCCTGTCCGCGGCACCGGCCCAGATCCGGTTAACAGTAGTCATATCGTCCTGCTCCAGAGCCAGCTTTATCTGCTGCAGTTCCAGCTCGAACTCCTTCAGATTCATCAACCCCATGTTCTTCACGTCAAACATTATATATATAGGGTACTGCATCCTGGGGGCCTTTTGATGAAACATAAATGCTGAATCGATATCCGGATGCTTGGTTTCCTGTCCGATTATCTCCAGCGCCTGTAACAACTGCTCTCTGATCTCTTCGGAAGGCCGGATTGATCCCCCCTGCTGCTCTGCCACAACAATCGCATCAGCTAAAGCTCCCCGTATCTGTTCGATAATCCGGGCCCTCTCCCGGGCCTTATTAAAGTCCACCTGCCATTTCTTAATATAGTCCTGAACATGCAGCAGGGAAAAATACTCTCTTGCCAGCTGATAATTGGCCCGGTCATTCCCAAATAGCTGCCTGACCTCCGGGGAGACCAGGTCCCATTTCAAATAGGTCCGCAGGATCTTAGCTACCGAAGGACGCAGGAAGAAAAAACCCTCGATATTATTATGTTTCTCAAAAACCTCCGTCTTAGCTATAAGTTCCTGCCGAAGGCTGTCCAGCGCATCCAGGGCCTCTCTGTACTTTTCCAGAGAGAAAAGCATGTCTCCATTAGCCATAGTCACTGCCTGATGCGCGTTGATATCGGCAAACAGCTTGTCCTCTTCCCGGTCTCCGGAGATCTGGCTGATCCCACCTCTAAGCGCGATATTCTTTTCCACCAGATTACCCGGGTTGAACATTTTCAATCTATCCTGATAAATGCCACCCTCCTTCTGAATCAGATCGCCGAGACTGTCTTTCGTCCCCTGGATAACTTCCCTGACCGCTTTATCCAGCTCTTCAGCTGAAATATCGCCGGAGACAACATAAACATCTTCCTTATATGAACTGTAGACGTGGTCGATCTCACCACGCACCAGCCCCTTATCCACCATGAGCTTATAAATCTGCTGAGAACGAGCAGCCAGAAGACTTGTATTAAGTTCGTATCCGAAGATATCATTAAGATCCTTGATACCGAAACCCTCCCGGCTGATCCCCGGAGACTCAAACACCACAAACCAATCACCATTTCGCCCTTTGCTGATGATCTTCCCCAGAGGATTAACAGATGTAAGCAGTGATCTCAAATGAGCAAGTTCTCCGGCTGAAAACAACCGTCCTTCATTCAAAGCCGACTCAAAACCGGTTAAAATCTCACTTTCACTGGTCCAGTGCAATACCCGGGCAAACTCTTCAAAATTTTGTCCACTTCTTATCCGGCTCCCGGTTGTTTCCGTATTCTCTGATGAAGCACCCTCTTTCGATTCGGTGCCCTGGTCAGTCTCAGCTGCCGTGTCTTCTATCCTGCGGATAGAATGAACGATAATGACCAACAGCACTGCACCCGCGAGTAACCCCGGACCGG
>JAGYOO010000091.1 GCA_018399295.1 Candidatus Omnitrophota bacterium
GAACGATTTTAAGGTCCTGGCGGGAAACTTTAAATGCCCGTTCCCTAACGGTTTTTCGAATCGGATCCAGAATAAGAGTGCCGGCGTTGGCAACGCCTCCACCCAAAACGATGATCTCCGGATTAAGAAGATTAACCGCGTCCGCCAGAGCAACCCCGATATGCCGGCCCACCTCCTGCCACAGGATTATGGAAAAAGGATCTTTTTCCCGGGCAGCCCGTGAAAGCATCTCCAGTTTTAAATCAGAATAATTCTTATTAATCATATCTCTGACTTTGCTGCGGGCGCCCAAACGAAGCTTTTTAATCGCGTTCTCCAGAATATATCTGTTGCCGGAGTACCGCTCCACGCACCCTCGGTTTCCGCAGGCGCAAAGCGGACCATTTTCATTAATAGTTATATGCCCGATCTCTCCGGCGGAGAAATTAGCGCCCCGATAGAGTTCACCATTCAGTATCAATCCGCCGCCGATCCCGGTTCCCAGAGTTACACATATGCAATTTTTAAATCCCTTGGCCGCGCCAAACCGGCTCTCAGCCAATGCCATCAGATTCGCGTCATTGTCCACAAATACGGGAATCTTAACCTTCTTTTCCAGCTCCGCCCGCAGATTGACGTTTTTCCATCCCGGCACATTAGTCAGATCGCAGACAATCCCCCGGTTAAAATCAACGCGGCCCGGCACCCCGACACCCACAGACATTACCTTGATTCCCCGATAAGTGCTTCCCGCCTTGAACTTGATGATTCGGATGACCAGCTGGTCGATCAGGGAATCACGGTCAAAATCCCGCGTAGAAAAAGCGGTTGTTGCCTCGATTTTGTATTGCCCTCCCGAAAAACTGATAAGAGAAAGTTTTACGTTCGTCCCTCCGAAATCGACCCCAATGCTGAACTTTTTTTTAGCCATCTTACCTCCGCCCCGCCTTTTAGACTATTGTCTCTTCACTCTGGTTGTCGAAAAAATGTGTCTTTTTCATGTCAAATATCAATTCTATGCTCTGGCCGGTCTCTGGTTTATTATGGGCCCCGACCTTGGCGATAAAAGAGACATCTTCTTTCTTCAGATAAAGGAAAGTCTCTGCCCCCATGGGCTCGACTATATCCACTCTGGCCTTGACCGTGTGTTCCTTTGGCTTTATTGTGGCGAATAGCTTGTCATAGATATCTTCCGCCCGGATTCCAAATACCACTTTTTGTCCTGTGTACGGCAGCAGGTTTGGCGTCATTTCCCGGGGAATCTCAAGATTAAACGCCTGGTTGACAAAATACAGGTGTTTATTCTTTTCCTGGATATCACCTTCCATAAAATTCATCGGAGGACTGCCGATAAACCCGGCCACGAATTTATTGGCCGGCTGATCATAAAGAGAAATCGGGCCGGCAACCTGCTGGATAACTCCATCCTTCATTACCACGATACGGTCCCCCAGACTCATCGCCTCGGTCTGGTCATGCGTCACGTATACCATCGTCGTTTTGAGACGATCATGCAATTTCCCTAACTCCGCCCGCATCTGAACCCGGAATTTAGCATCAAGATTGCTTAACGGCTCGTCAAACAGAAATACTGCCGGCTTGCGGACAATGGCGCGGCCCACGGCTACCCGCTGTCTCTGCCCTCCGGAGAGCTGTTTCGGTCGGCGGCTAAGGTAATCCTGGATACTTAGGATGTCGGCCGCTTCCTTTACCCTTCTGTCGATTTCCCGCCGGCTGAACCGCCGCAGCTTCAGCCCGAAGGCCATATTTTCATAAACAGTCATGTGCGGATACAAGGCATAGTTTTGAAACACCATGGCAATGTTCCGTTCTTTAGGGGGGACATCATTAACGATATTTCCGGAGATCGAAATCTCGCCAGCGGTCGGTCCTTCCAATCCGGCGATCATTCTCAAAGTCGTAGTCTTCCCGCATCCCGAGGGTCCCACGAGTACCAGGAATTCTCCCGTAAGAATATCCAGATTAAAATCCCTTACCGCGTAAACATCCTGAAACTGCTTGAAGACATTCTTTAATCTTACCTGCGCCATTTTCTTTGCCTAGGTCAGATATTCCACCAACCTGGCCAAAGCACCTTTCATCTGTTTTCGATGCACAATCATATCAATCAACCCATGATCAAGCAAAAACTCCGCGCGCTGAAAGCCTTCGGGAAGTTTTTGACGAATCGTCTGTTCAATTACCCGTGGGCCGGTAAATCCAATAAGCGCCCTCGGTTCAGCGATCATTACATCTCCCAAGCTGGCAAAGCTGGCCATAATCCCAGCCATGGTCGGATTGGTCAGAATAGACAAAAACGGAAGGCCTGCCCGCTGATGCCGGGCCAAAGCAGCTGAGGTCTTTGCCATCTGCATCAGACTGAACAACCCCTCATACATCCTGGCTCCGCCGCCGGAACCGGAAACAATGATCAAGGGCAGTCCGGACTTTGTCGCCTTCTCGGTAAGTCTTGTGATCTTCTCCCCGACAACCGACCCCATTGATCCCATTATAAACCGGGAGTCCGTAACAGCCAGGGCGACCTTAATTCCTTCCATAAACCCCACTCCGGTGCGAACAGCGTCCACCAATCCGGTCTTTTTCTGATCCTGCCTTATCTTTTCGATATAGGTTTTCGGCCCCTTAAATCCGATGATATCGCACGGGGACAGATCCGCGTCAAATTCTTCAAACTTCCCGTCATCATCAATAAGCAGACTAATCCGGTCATGGCAATTCATGACAAAGTGATAATCACACTTCGGACAGATACTCAAATTCTCTTTAAGCTGCTTATTGAATATAATCTGTCCGCAGTCTTCGCACTTAGTGCAAAGGCCATCTGGCATCTCTTTTTTCTTAATTCTGACTATCGTATACTTAGGTTTTCCAAACATCATTATCCCTGTTTTTGCGGCCTGTTGTCTGCTTCCCTAAACCAAACAGCCATTAGTATTTACCATATATTAACATAATCCTTTTCCCCTGTCAAAATTTTCATCTTCTGGCCTTAAAGTTGCTTAATCCGTAAATACCGAACCCCATGAACAACACCCCGATAATCAGAATAACCCACATAGGTTCGATCATCTCCGAAACCTTCGAGGCCACGAACATGGAGATCAAAAAGCCCAGATTCATAACTATTCCCAAAGAACTGAAAATCCTTCCTCTCATTTTCGCTTTAATTACTTCATGCACAAGCGTATTTCCTGATATAAAGACCGGTACCAGACTCAGCCCGGTAAGCAGACTTAAACCCGCCGCCAGTCTCAGGTCGGCGTAGACCTTAAGAGCCACAGCAAACAGCCCAAGCAAAACTCCTCCGCTGATCATGCTGATAAATATGACTCGAACCTTTGAAACCCGCGCACCAAAGCGTCCGTATAACAACGCACCCAAAAAAAATCCTCCGCCGAGAAACACGGACAGAATACCCAGGTCTCGTGTGGCTGATCCGAATATCCGCTGGATAAATACAATACCCACTATGTACACACCTCCAGCCGCTGACATCAGAATAAAAATAGTTAAAAAGATAAGCCGCAGATAGGGATGACTTAAGACATAGTGAATACCTTCACGGATATCAAAAAATACCGAACGGGGCGGCAAGGGGGAACTGACGTTTTCCGCGGGGGAAATAACACTGACCTTAACCGTGAGAGAAGATATCAGCAGGGCCGAAAACAAAAATGTCAGAGAATCAAGCATAAAACCGGTACGGGGACCGACCATCTCGATTAGTGTCCCTCCGATCCCCACTCCCAGAACCGCCGCGATCATCATCGTCACGTTTGTCAGTGAATTCGCCATCAGGAGCTTTTCCCGCGGCACGATATCCGGAATTATAGAGAATTTTGACGGCACGAAAAAACAGCTGGCTGAAAAAACAAGAAAAATCAGGACATACAAAACCAGGGGTGAAGAATTACGCATGGCCAGAGGGATTAACAGCACCAGCCCGGCCCGGATTACATCGGTAGCTACCATCGTGAACTTTCGATTCCAGCGATCGACATAAGCACCGGCAAAGGGACTGATAAGAAAACTCGGGACTACGGTCAGGGACATTATTTTAGCAAGCTCGAAGGCCGACCCTCCTGTCCGTTTATAGACAAGAGCGATAAGGGCCATCTGATTCAGCCGGTCTCCGAACTGCGAGACGATCTGCCCCAGCCAAAGCAGAAAAAAATTCTTATTTTTCAGTAGCTCATTCCAGCCGCTCATCCGTAAGTACCGTCCTTCGTCTGCCTCTAAAAAAATGGAGCCCACGAGAGGAGTCGAACCTCCGACCTAGGCTTTACGAGAGCCTTGCTCTACCAACTGAGCTACGTGGGCGTCACCGGATTTTACAGGACCCGGCGAATCAGAAATCAAACCGCGACGATACTGATCTGGTTTTTATTCGCGGTTTGAAGCAGATACTCCTGATCAAGCAACAGGGTTTTTCCTGCCTCTATCGCGAGAACAGCCGCGTGTGTTTCCGCCAGAACATCAACGGTTCTTTTTCCGACAATAGGAATATCAAAACGCAAATCCTGATTCGGCTTACTTACCTTCACGACCACTATGCCCTGAGCGAAAGTACCAGCCCGGCGCACCGCTTCATCCGTACCCTCTATCGCCTCCACGCCGAGCACAGCCTTATCTTTCACCACCACGGTCTGACCGATATCCAGACCGGCGATCCCTTTCGCCAGCCCCAGACCAAACCGGATATCCTCCTGCTCGCTTTCACTCGGCACACGCCTACTAAGAACGCCAACCGGAGGCAGAAGGTCCTTTATATACGTACTCGAATCGATCAGATCAATACCTTCCCGCTTAAGCCTTGCCGCGATGGCACCAAGAATCGTATCGGTTTTCCGATCCTTAAGCCCGCCAAGAAGCTGCATAAATTCAGCATCAACCTGAATATCAGAAAATATCAGGCGATGGCGGATCTGTCCGATCATTAAAGCTTTGTTCACACCAGCCTGTTTAAAGACCTCCAGCATCTTCCCCAGTTGTCCCACACTCAACCAACTGATGCTGTCAACGTTTTTCTCAATATCCGGATCAGTTTCTTCCCGAATTCCAATCGCCTTAACCTTGACTCCCTGTTTTCGGGCGGCAACGGCAACCACCATCGGGAGAGCACCGTTTCCGGCAATAAGTCCGATCTGCTCCATAACATCCCTACCTCGCACTGCCGCCGGCGTACCCGCGGGTGGATTTTTTAATAAAGTCAGTCAGGATAACTACATTCGAATCAAGTCCACACTCATCCTCGATCTGTCTCAAAGCGCTTGAACGGGAGAGTTTATTATTAAATAACAATCGAAAGGCCTGCTTGAGTTTTCGACGGCTTTCCGCTTCGATCCCCGCCCGTTTCAACCCCAGCGAATTCACCCCGTAAACACAGGCCGGGTGGCCGTCAGCCATGGCAAACGGGGCTATATCCTGGACCACTTTTGAACAGCCTCCTACCATCGCCATTTTCCCAATGCGAACAAACTGATGGACCGCGCTCATTCCTCCGATCACGGCCCGGTCTTCGACAACAACATGTCCACCAAACGTCCCGGCATTGGCAATAATGGTTTCATTTCCGATCCGGCAATCATGGGCAATATGCGTATAGGCCATGAACAAGTTCCGGTTCCCGATGATAGTCCTGCCGTTTTCGCCGGTACCCAGATTTATCGTGGCATACTCACGGATAACGTTATCGCTGCCGATTATTACCTCTGTGGGCTCCCCCTGATACTTAAGATCCTGCGGAGCACTGCCGATCACGGCACCGGTAAAGATCCGGCAATTCGCGCCAATGCTGGTCCGGCCGGTTATCAGGCAGGAATTTGCGATGCTGGTGCCATTACCGAGTTTAACATTTTCTCCGATAACTGAAAACGGTCCGATTTCGACATCTTTGCCAATTTCGGCCCGGGGATGTACTTGAGCGGTGGGATGAATCCCGGGTGTTGCGTTCATAAATATTACGCCTCACCCAGAGAAAACATGAGGACGGCTTCGGCCACAAGCTTATCTTCTACCTTAGCCCGCGCGTATACCTGTCCAGCTCGTGATTTTAATTTTAACACGGTGACCTCCATCACGAGCTGATCGCCAGGCAGGACCATTCGACGAAATTTGACTTTATCGATGCTCATAAAATAGGCGCTCTTACCCAGGTTGGCTCTTTTGCTGAGAATTAAGACCCCGGCAACCTGAGCCATAGCCTCAACTATCAAAACACCAGGCATGATCG
>JAGYOO010000092.1 GCA_018399295.1 Candidatus Omnitrophota bacterium
CTTTTTCTATTAACGAGACGGATAAAATAGCCCTGATGGGCAAAAACGGTGCGGGCAAATCCACCATGCTTAAGATCATCGCCGGATTGTCCAAACCGTCAAAGGGTGGGGTATCCGCACCCAAGGATGCGGTCATTGCCTACCTTCCCCAGCATTTGCTCACTGCCGATGATTGCTCCGTGATGGAAGAAACCTCCAAAGCCTTTGCCTCCTACCTTGGGATGCAAAAAGAAATAGAAGCGCTAAACGAGGAACTTACCGTCCGAACCGACTACGATTCTGACGCATACTACAAGATCATCGAACGGGTATCTGAGCTCAGTGAGAAATTCTATGCGATAGAAGAAGTCAACTATGAAGCTGAGGTGGAAAAAGTGCTTTTAGGCTTAGGCTTTGAACCTGATTAAGGCTGACCAAAGGTTTCCATTTAAGATAACGACGCGCCCTTGCGATGTCCGGCTTTCTTTTTTGCGGATCATCCTTGGGCAGGCGCTGGAAGGTAATCCCGCTTTTGCTGCGGGTTAATTTTATAATCAGCCTGGCAATCTCCAGTAGTGTTACTTCATGCGGATTTCCAATGTTTACCGGCACGTTCAGGTCCGATGCCATTAACCGGATAATCCCCTCGACAAGATCATTGACATAACAGAACGAACGAGTCTGAGTCCCCCGTCCGAAAATCGTGAGCGGCTTGTCCTCCAGCGCCTGCATCATAAAATTAGGGACCGCCCGTCCGTCATTCTTTCGCATCCGCGGTCCATAGGTGTTGAATATCCGAACGATCTTCGTATCCACGCAATGCACCCGGTGATAAGCCAGGGTAATCGCCTCGGAAAAGCGTTTTGCCTCGTCATAGACTCCGCGGGGGCCGATTGGGTTCACATTCCCCCAGTAGGTCTCTTTTTGCGGATGTTCCAGCGGATCACCGTACACCTCACTGGTCGAGGCCAGAAGCAACCGGGCAGACTTGTGCTTGGCAAATCCCAGAGCATTATGCGTACCCAAACTTCCGACTTTTAAGGTCTGAATCGGATAATTAAGATAATCAACCGGACTGGCCGGCGAGGCCATATGATAGACCTGATCGACTTTTCCTTCCAGCTTGAATGATTTGCTCACATCACGCTTTTCAATCGAGAAGCGGCTGTTTTTAATGACCGGGGCTAAATTTTCAATCCTGCCGGTAATCATGTTGTCCAGACAGATGACCCGGTTGCCTTCAGCGATCAGACGCTCACAAAGATGGGAGCCAATGAATCCGGCGCCGCCGGTTACCACAATATTAAGTTTGCTCATAGGTCTTAAGATAGTCTTTCAGTGCCCTCCGCCAGGGGCGAAGCGCGGTTCCGGTTAAGGTAATGTATCTCTGATTATCAAGCACGGAACGCTCCGGACGCAAGGCTGGACGACCGGCGGCCGCGGTTGAGATCGGAGATATCTCCGCCTTTATCCCTCTGAGTCTCAATGCCTCTTTGGCCAGTTCGTACCAGGTGCAGATTCCCGTGTTCGTTATATGGTAAACTCCATAGCCTCTTTTTCTATCAAAGAAAACTGTTTCAACCATCCGGCGCAGAGCCGCAGCAAGATCAACGGTATAGGTGGGACTTCCGGTCTGATCGTTAACAACCTTCAATTTCGGATTTTTTTCTGCCGCCTTAATTATGGTATCAATGAAATTCCGGCCGTTCGGTCCGAACAGCCAGCTTGTCCTTACCACTATTGAATTTCTGATCAGAGAACGGACGATAATTTCACCGGCGAGTTTGCTTTCCCCATAAACGTTCAGGGGACAAGGCTTGTCGGATACCTTGTATGACCGGCGTTTTTTACCGTTAAATACGTAATCTGTACTCAGGTAAACCATTCCCGCGCCGTATTCCGCGCAGGCGCGCGCGACATTCTCGGTACCCAGAACATTGATCTTAAAAGCGGTATCCGGATCATTTTCACAACCATCGACATCAGTATAAGCCGCAGTGTGTATAACCACCTTGGGGGACAACTCCCGGATTGTCCTCCGGACAAAAGCCTTATCCGTAATATCTCCGATCACTGTCCCTGAACAGGAAAAAACCGGCTGGCGCAGGTCAACCCCCACAATCCTAAATTTTTCTGTAAGAGCGTGACACAGGTCACAGCCGAGCATTCCGTTAATGCCAGTAATTAAGATCGTTTTATTAACCGCTTCCACCACTTTTGGTTTCCCAGATACCAGTCCAGAGTCAGTTGCAAAGCATCTTCAAAAGAATACGCCGGCTCGAATCCCAGGGCCCGCAGCCGAGTTGTATCAAGGCTGTACCGCCAGTCGTGTCCGGGCCGGTCCTTAACAAATTTTATCCGGCTGGCCGGCATTTTCATTATCTTAAGGATCTGGCGGGTAAGATCGATGTTCGTGATCTCATTACCAGCCCCCACGTTATAGATGGCTCCGGCAGGTGCCTTGCGCAGTACAAGATCGATCGCCCGGCAGTTATCAAGAACAAACAGCCAGTCACGGACATTAAGGCCGTCACCGTATACCGGCACCTGCTCCCCCTGAAGGAGATTAGTCACAAAAAACGGGATCACCTTTTCCGGAAACTGAAACGGACCGAAATTGTTGGTCGGGCGGATAATTACCGGGGCAAAGTTATGAGTTTTCCAGTAAGAACGGATAAGCAGGTCGGCCGCGGCCTTGGATGCCGAGTAAGGACTGTTGGGCTCCAGAGGAGATTCTTCCGTAAAAGAGCCTTTGTCCCGTGAACCGTACACCTCATCCGTACTGATATGGACAAACCTCTTTATCCGATTTTCTCTTGCCGCTTCTAAAAGGACCTGAACGCCCATTACGTTTGTCCGCAGAAATTCCGCAGCGGACACGATAGAACGGTCCACGTGCGTTTCCGCGGCGAAATTCACCAGCGCGTCACAGCCTTTCAGGGCAGCGGCAACCTTCCGTGCGTTACAGATATCACCTTTTACAAACTCATATCTGGGATCAGAACAGTAGTCCTTAAGACTGGAGGGACAACCGGCGTAGGTCTGTTTATCAAAATTTACGATGTTTATCTTCCGGTAACGACCAAGGAGGTAGCGAATAAAATTACCGCCAATAAAGCCCAGGCCTCCGGTTATCAGTATTTTCATTTAATTTAAATTAAACGCGAGTTTTTGACGTCATGGAATTGGACTAAATTCTAACATAATCGATAGGTTGTGTCAATTGCGCTTCGCTTAGGACGCTCACTTTGTTCGCTGGAGCTCGGAGGCCGTTTCAGCATGCGTTGCATGCTTCACTTGGAGGCCGCTCGCCCCAGGGGCTCGCTTGGAGTGGACGAAGCTGATAAGCTCACAGCTCATAAGTAAAAGACAGCAAGCAGCATCTTAGCATCTTAGTCATTATAAGTAGAAAGTAGAAAGTAGAAAGAGCAGAGGGCAGAGAAAAAAGCAAAAAAATTAAATTTTATCTGTTTACTCCCAGTGAGCAAAGCGAACGTACTCCAAGCTCCGAACTCCAGTGAGCCGCCAGGCGAACGTGCTAAGCGAAGCGCCCTCTGCCCTCTCTACTCTCTACTGATTTTTTAGAACTGCAGTTCCGGATTCTGAGAGAAGAGAGACTGGGTGAAGGTTTTTAGTTTTTCAAGCTCTATGTCGGGATTTTTGACGGGATAGGGGCTGGAGATCCTGATCATCTTGCCTTCGACAGGAATGTTTTTGAGGCGTTTAAATATAAAGTAAAGCTGCTGGGTCAGATAGCTGGCGGTGACTGAACTTCCTTCGGTATAAAAATACAGAGCAGAGGTAAAGCCCTCCGGCTGCTGGATTACAAGATAGTTTACTTTAGTCGCGGCCTGGCGGCGCGGCAAACCCTCAGTCAATCCCTTGCGAAGAAGTTCCCGGTCTCCCCCGCCCAGAAAACAATACTCAGGCGGATGGATGCTGGCGCGGCGGGAGGAGGTCTTGATGATATACAGGAGAACGCTTTCTCCCTGTTCGTTGCGGTATTCCCCCAGACTGGCGCCGGAGGTACCGAGGATCTCAAGAAACTCCGCAGGGATTTCGATCTCACGCGCCAGTCCCCACTCCCGCACCGATTCCGGCAGCCGCGGGGGTGTTTCGGACAGGGTCTCCCGATTCATGCCGGACAGATGAAAGACCAGCAGGTTGGCGACCAGGAGCACAATGACGCTTACGGTCAGGCTGTTTTTTTTATGGGCCATATCTGGAAGATCCGTTTTAGCAAAAATAAGCCGGCCAGGGCGATCAGGAATACCAGGAATCCGGAAAAATCATGGAACTTCCCCAAAGCCGCCTCGGAACCATAAACATAAAACACAATAATAAGCAGAATTATTCGGATCACATTAGCCAAAAATGCCAATGGCAGTGACAAAAGAAAAAACAACGCCTTTTCCCTGAGCGTGAATTCAGTCAGGTACGCGAACAGCAGGCTCAGAGCGGATAAGGTTATAATTGATTTAAGCCCGCTGCAGGGAGCGCCGACAGTAAGTACTCCGTTGGGAAGAAAGATAAGGCTTCCCGCGGTTTTAAGCGGGATAAACAACCCCGCCGCGTAACCGGCGATTTCCGCGGCAATCAGCTTCAACCGGAAGCTGACCCCCAGCGTGATTACGGCCGGAAGCGGTACCATGAACAGCATGAAAAACAGCGGGAACGCGACGAGACGGCTGATTTTTCTTCCCAGATTGAACAGCACCAGCCCGGTAATTACGATTACCAGGGCCAGCCCGCTCAGGAAATGGACCTCGAACAGCAGGCCGGCCAGGTGTAGAACAACCCCGGACAAAAGGATAAAGAATCCACGCAGGTCCGTCTTCCATGGTTCATTAAGAAGGACCTCGCGTCTCTGCCATACGAGAAAGCCGCAGATAAACGGGATCAGGTAACCATGAGCGTAGAAGGAGTCAAGCTCGCCGAACCTTTCGTTCATCCATCTGAAGGTAGGAAGAAACATCACGATCAGCAGCAGGAGAACAACAGCTGACCGGATTTTTTCACTTACGGTCATCGGAAACCGTTTCTATCTTTTTCAACTCTTCTTCAGCCTGTTGCCGCAGAGATTCAATTGTTTTGGTTTTAAGCAGCAGTTTGTACAATTCCGCCGCGTTTTCCGGCTGTTTCAGATTATATTGGTAGACCCGACCGGCGGAGAGTAATGCCTGGTGAGCGGCGAGTGTGCCTTTAAAATTACCCTGAATCTCTTTCAGATAGACCAGCGCCCCCTGCTCCCCCTCGAGATAGATAACGCAGGGAACCGACATGTTGACCGCGTGCAGGGCCTGAGGATTATCCGGCACGTTTTCCAACACCTTTCGGTAAAGGCTCAGAGCGGCAAGATAGGCCCCTTTGGCCTTATCCGCCTCGCCTCTGTCCTGATATTTCTGGGCCAGATAAATGCAGGTTATCATCCCGTTCGGAGTCAGCGGAAAATTCTCGATTATCTTAATATAACACTCCTCGGCCTTTTCCCATTCATTTTGGTTCTCAAAGATGAGTCCGAGGTTCTTGAGGGCGCTGGAGCACTGCAACGGCTGATCGGCATAGCTTTCGCAGACCTTCCGGTACTGTGCCTCAGCCTTATCAATACTGCCCTGCATCAGGTACAGGCTCGCGAGTGACATGCGCACCTGACTGTCCTTCTCCCATACCGGGAATCTTATGGTTATCTCCTGAAAGGCGTAGATAAGGTCTTCCAGCTCTTTTGGCGAAGGTTTTTTGTCTTGGCCCAGGGTCTGCTTAAATCTCTGTTCAGCCTTCCAGAACAGTTTTTCGGCGTGATATGTGCCTCCGGAACATCCGCAAAGAATGATTCCAGCCAGCAGCAGGGCGAAAAAACGGATATTTCTACAGCTCATCCAGAGACCTCTTGATTATCATTATTAAAGAAACCGAGTTTGTTAAGCAGAGGAAAGCGATATCCGCGGCAATGACCACGAGAACAAGTTCCGCGGACAAAGGATACTTATTAAGGATGAACGCCGGGGCCGTAAGTCTCAGAACCGTCATTACGGCGTTTACCAGCCGCAGACCGAAAACCGCAGCTAACAGCAGTGGGCCCTTTTTAAATACTGTTGCCGCCCTCTTCAGAGAGGCCAGAAAGCCCATCCCGCCGGACAGGGAAAATACGCACCAGGAGACGATCAGGATTTCCCAGAGAGCGGCTACGGCCGTAAACACGATGAGGATG
>JAGYOO010000093.1 GCA_018399295.1 Candidatus Omnitrophota bacterium
AAGGATAGTTTTTCTCAGGCCGGAGGGCTTAGCGGCCCCCATCTTGAGTTTGGGTACCGGGAACTGTTCCTCGGCTTTCAGGGGGGGTGTTTGGGGGAGGTCAGTGCCGGGGCATTGCTTTTGGGCACGGGGATTCTCATCTGGAAAAAATATTTATCCTGGAAGATCCCGTTGAGCTATATCGCTACGGTCGCGGTCTTTACCTGGATCTTCGGAGGATCGAAACTATGCCAGGGGGATTTCATCTTTCATATCCTGTCCGGCGGACTTGTTCTGGGGGCCTGTTTTATGGCTACGGATTATGTTACCAGTCCGATAACCGGTCGGGGTAAGATCATCTTCGGCATGGGATGCGGGTTGTTGACCGGGATTATCCGGTTGTGGGGAGGATACCCGGAAGGGGTCTCCTTCTCGATCCTGATCATGAACGCGGCGGTTCCGCTGATTGACCGGTTCTCCCGTCCCCGCCGGTTTGGGGTGAAAAAGGCATGAATGAATTTTTAATGGCATTGCTGACGCTGGCCGGGCTTGGATTCGGGTTCGGGTTGATTCTCGCCTGGACCTCAAAAAAAATTCACGTGGAGACCGATCCCCGTGTTACCATGATCAACGAACTTCTTCCCGGTGCCAACTGCGGGGCCTGCGGGTTTGCCGGCTGCAATGCCTTTGCCGAGGCCCTGGTGTTAGGTCAGGCTGAAATTACCGCCTGTATTGCCTGTAATACCGAGACCCGGCATCGTGTGGCTTTGATCCTCGGTGTCTCCGCCTGTCCGATAGCCGATTCTAAAGTCGCGGTTATCCACTGCGCGGGAGGGGAGAAAAGCAAAGATAAATTTACTTATCAGGGGCTTGCGGACTGCTGGTCCGCGGCCGCGGTCCTCGGCGGCAGCAAAGAATGCGCCTATGCCTGTCTTGGGCAGGGAATCTGTATTCAGGCCTGTCCGTTTAATGCCATCAGTGTAGGAGAATCCGGAGCCTTGAAGGTGGATCCGGAAAAATGCCGCGGTTGCGGCAAATGTATGGCTGCCTGTCCGCGCAAACTTATAACCCTGGAAAAAAAGGGTCGGATTAAGACTGTATATATTGCCTGCAGTTCCCATGATAAAGGTCCGGTGGCCATGAGAAAGTGCAAGGCAGCCTGTATCGCCTGTGGCAAATGCGTCCAAACCTGCCCTCTTCAGGCGATATCCATAAAAGACAATCTGGCGGTGATCGACTATTCAAAATGCGTTAACTGTGGTAAGTGCGTGGAAGTCTGTCCGACCAAGGCCATAAAATCTCTTTAGCCGTCTTCTGTCCTGCATTCAGAAAGAAATGTCCAAAAAAGCGATAGTCGCTCTCAGTGGTGGAGTTGATTCAGCCGTTGCCGCCCGGTTGCTGCTCGAGCAGGGATTCAAGGTCCGGGGGTTCTATCTGCTTCTTTCCGGGAGTGATAAAGATCCCCTTGCGGTCCGTCGGGCGGCAAGGTCTCTTAAAATTCCTTTGCAGATTCTGGATTTGCGCGACCGGTTCCAAAAGGATATTATTGATTATTTCTGCCGCGAATACCTCAACGGTCGTACTCCCAATCCCTGTGTATTCTGTAACCACATTATAAAGTTTCAGGCTCTGGAAAGACTGGCGGCTCAGGATGAGTTTATTTCCACCGGTCACTTTGCCCGGGTTAGTTTCAGCCGGAAGCAGGGGTTTTTTCGGCTTAGACGCGGTTGCGATGGGGTTAAAGACCAGTCATATGTCCTGTTCCGGCTGACCCAGAAGATACTTTCCCGCCTGGTGCTGCCGTTAGGGGAGTTGACGAAGACCGAGGTCTTCGGTCTGGCCAGGGATGCCGGGATAAGGGTCAGTGAGAAGGAAAGCCAGGATATCTGTTTTATTCCGGATAAGGACTATGCCGGATTTATAAACCGTCAGTGTCCCGGCCGACTTTCCCTTCCTGGTCCGGTGGTTGACAGCCTTGGCCGGAAAATCGGCATTCACCGCGGTTGTCTGTACTACACCGTCGGCCAGCGGAAAGGACTTGGTATTGCCGCAACGCATCCTTTATATGTGCTGAAGATAGACGCGCGGCGGAATATACTGACAGTCGGGCCGGAGAAAGAGCTGAAGGCAACCGGCGCGATGCTGAAGAAGGTAACTTTTACCTCACCCGATTTCAGACGCGATGCCTTTCGCTGCCGGGTTAAAATCCGCTACCATCATTCTTCCCAGCCGGCGCGGGTCGAGAGGTCCGG
The DNA here is from genome assembly GCA_018399295.1 of Candidatus Omnitrophota bacterium. GTDB lineage: Bacteria > Omnitrophota > Gorgyraeia > B26-G9 > B26-G9 > M55B170. Next base: position 2,232 of record JAGYOO010000093.1, read on the forward strand.
ATCTTGCTGGAAGGTGACATTCGACCGGCCGCAAAAATCCGTAACTCCGGGGCAGGCCCTGGTATTTTATCAGCGTGATACAGTGCTTGGCGGTGGGATTATCCAGACCGCCCAAATTTAAATCCGGAAATTTTAAGCCTAAACTTTCTGAAAAACTTCCAGAAGAAATAATTACTTAATTTTGTTGCAAAAGCTAATAAAATCATTATAATTATAACATTAAACCATGGAACGAACTAAGGCTTTTTCCCGACAGAAAATAAGCCATGGAGGTGATTTCCATGGTTTTTCTGTTTTCAGGCTAAACTATTTAAATTAAAATTATGAAAATCGGTGAAGCCCTTATAAAAAGCAGTTTGATCAGCGTTGAACAGCTGCAGTCAGTTCTCAGGGAGCAGGAAGAAAGCAAGGAACGAGTCGGCGATATCGTTATCCGGAAAGGGCTTGTTCCGAATGACCAGTTTGCCGAATTTCTGGCCGGACATTTCGGTCTTCCGTTTGTTCCGCTGAAGAAGATCTACAAGTCGATAAAGCCGGATGTGATCAACCTGCTGCCGGAAGAACTTGCCTATCGGTTTACGATCATTCCCCTGGAAGCCGAGGATAATGTCTTAACTATTGCCATGTCCGATCCGCTGGACATTGTTGCCGAAGATACTGTTCGGGTAAAGACCGGGCTTAAGATCAGGCGCGCGGTTGCTATTGAGCAGGAAATCATCGAGGCAATGAATTATTGTTATCATGAACTGCCGCGGCTTAAAGAACATGTTGATGATTTTGTCGGAGTTTCGGACGGCCGGGAAGGCGATGACCTGGAGAGATTGCGTGTTCAGGCCAGCGATCCGCCGGTAGTTAAATACGTCCATCAGCTTGTAGTGCAGGCGATAAATAACGAGGCCAGCGATATCCATATCCAGGCCAAGCAGGATGATGTTGAACTGCGGATGCGCGTGGACGGAGTGCTGTATAACTTCGACCCGCCGCCGAAAAACATGCTTTCAGCGATTATTACCCGTATCAAGATCCTGTCGAACCTGAATATTACCGAACGCCGGCTTCCCCAGGACGGCCGGTTCAAGACCGCCCTGGCGCAGGACGAGGTAGATATCCGGGTTTCCTGTTTCCCTACGATTTACGGGGAAAGTATCGTGCTTCGACTCCTGAATACCTCGAGCCCGCTGTCCGGACTCGGTCAGCTGGGGTTTCTGGATAATGACGCGGAAAGATTCAAGAAGATCATTAACCGGCCTTACGGCCTGGTGCTGGTGACCGGCCCGACCGGCAGCGGCAAAACCACTACCTTATATACCGCCCTGAACGCCATTAAATCTTCCGACCGGAAAATGGTTACTCTGGAAGACCCGGTGGAGTACAGGTTGCCGTTCCTGCAGCAGTCGCAGGTCAATTCGCAGATCGGTTTTGATTTCGCCCGCGGGCTGCGGTCGATCTTGCGACAGGACCCGGACGTAATCATGGTCGGCGAGATCCGCGATAAAGAGACCGCCCAGATTGCCATCAACGCCTCGTTGACTGGGCATCTTGTCTTTTCCACCCTGCATACGAATGATGCTACCGGCGCGATCGCCCGGCTTATTGACATGGGAATCGAGCCGTTTTTGATCACCTCCTCACTGATCGCCGTGCTGGCCCAGCGCCTTGTCCGCAAGATCTGTCCGGAATGTCGACAGGAGACAAAGGTGAGTCCGGAGATCGTTAAAAGCCTTTCACTGGGACAGGACACGAAATTTTTTAAGGGTCAGGGGTGTCCGGCGTGCCTGCAGAGCGGTTACCGCGGCCGCACCGCGGTGTTCGAACTGCTTGTTGTCAACGAGGGGATCCGTAAACTTATTCTTTCCCAGGGGCTTAATGAAGAGGTGGAGCGGCAGGGCCGGCTCGGCGGCATGAAGACATTGAGTGAAAGTTGCGTGGAAAAACTGCAGGCCGGAGAAACCACGATCGAAGAGCTGTTGAGAGTAACCCAGGAAAGAGGAACTGGAGATATCTGAACATGGAATTCAAATACACGGCTGCTGATAAACAGGGAAAACGGGTCACCGCCACTGCAATTGTTGACTCCATGCCGCTGCTTGTCGGCCATCTGCGCCAGCAGGGACTGACTCCGGTATCGATCGAGGTTTTGAAGACAGGCGCCATGAGCACGCTGACGCTGTTTTCCAGAAGCGTAAAGGTGCGTGAGCTGGCGGTTTTTTCTCGTCAGCTTTCAGTTATCCTGAAATCAGGTATAGTGCTGACCGAGGCCCTGGCCACGATTACCGAAGACATGGAAAACATTTATTTCCGCGATACCATCCTGGATATCCTGGCCGGCATCTACGCCGGCGGAAGCTTTTCCGAGGGACTGTTGCGTTATCCCCGGATATTTCCGGAGATATTCTCGTCCCTGGTCAAGACCGGGGAGGAGGTCGGGGACCTGGGTCGGGCTCTGGAGAATCTGGCCCGGTATATGGAAGATTATGAGAACATGCGGGAAAAGGTAGTTACCGCGTTTCGTTATCCCATGCTGGTATTCGGGTTTATGGTTGTGATCATGTCGGTAATGGTTCTGCTGATAATCCCGCGGTTCAGCGCCATGTTCATCAATGCCGGATCGCGGCTGCCGCTTTTGACCCGGATTGTTGTGGGGACAAGCTCGTTTGCCCTGAATAACGCGGCTGCGAGCGTGGCTATCCTGCTGGGAAGCTGGGTTTTGGGGTGGTACCTGCTGACCGTGTTCCGGATCCGGTTCACCTGGGAATATTGCCAGCTTAACCTGCCGGTTTTCGGGCCGATCATCCGCAAGATCATCCTTGGCCGGTTCTGCCGCACCCTGAGCACGCTGCTGATGGGCGGGGTGAATATCGTTGTCTCTCTGCGCGTGGCCAATGAGGCCACGAATAACCTGTTTTTCAGACAGGTGTTTGAAGATGTAAGGCATGACGTGATCTCCGGCGTGGCCCTCACCGAGGCGATAAAGCCTTATCCGGAGATCCCTCGCCTGCTGGTTCGAATGGTGGCGATCGGCGAGCGTTCCGGTAACCTGGATGAGATGCTGACACGGACTGCCGACTATTATGAAGAAGAGGTCAGCCTGAGTCTGAATAAGATGACAGCCATGATCGAGCCGCTGCTTATAATCTTTATCGGTATTGTGGTGCTGACGGTTGCTTTGGCCCTGTACCTGCCGATCTTTAACCTGTCGATGGCGGTTCATTAACATAAGCCCGTGCTGCTAAAGCGACACGGCAAACGAAGGAGGTAGTAAATGGTAGGGAATAAGGGTTTTACAATGATCGAGCTGCTGGTGGTCCTGCTGATTGTAGGCGTGCTGGCTGCGGTAGCCGCGCCGATGTATCTGGCGCATACTGAGAAAGCCAAGGTCTCTGAGGCTGTCGGCGTGATGAGTCTGATGCGGCAGGCGGAGAGAGAATATCGCGTTACGCGTACTACTGCTCCGTTATTCTTAGCGGTAGCCGGCGGAAATATAGAAGCAGATCCAGATGCTACCCCTGCCGGACTGAATATAATGGTCGGGCCGAGCCAGTATTTTTCTCGGGAATGCTATTCAGTGGCAGTACCCGGAGCATTCACGGATGGCACTGCCGCGGCTGATTTTGTGATCACCGCAACCGGAAGTGCCAGCGTGCCTTTTGACGCCGCTACCGGAATCGGCGCTCGCAAGGATAGTGAGGTTGAGGATTATATTGTTCAGATGGATAACAGCGGCCGGATTGTTTATACCACTGACGGCACAAACTGGAAACAGTTCTAAGGTTAACTAAAGAGTTAAAGAAGAAAAGATGAAAAAACTAGATGTCCGCGGAATCGGAATTATTGAATGCCTGATCTCCATGGTACTGCTTGTGCTGATCCTGGTCGGCGGGATGTCGTTTTTCATCTACGCGAATGATTACTTTAAAAGCGTAACGTATAAACAGATCGCCGCCTATCTGGCG
>JAGYOO010000094.1 GCA_018399295.1 Candidatus Omnitrophota bacterium
AAGCCTTGCGTCCCGGGCGCTGACAAAATCGGCCAGAGTCCGCGCGCGCGGCAGCAGCCGCTCCGGACAGACGGTCCTGATTTTTTTTTGTCGCAGGATTGAATCCTCTTTCTCCGAAAACAGAATCGGGTCACCGGTAAGCAGGCAACCTTTTGGCAGCATCTTTATCAGCTCTTCCGGAGTCGTCAGCATCAACCTGCCGATTTTTCGCGGGACTTCGGCCCTTATCTCGTAAATTCCGGCATAAACATTACCACGGCGGGCATCCCGGACAGCACAGACTTTCCCCTCCGGAGTCCTGTTCTCAAAAGCCAGCAGATCCAGTCCGGAAAAAGAAAGTACCGGACAACCGAGAGCGGAAGCTAATCCCTTTACCGCGGCCACCCCGATCCTGATCCCGGCGAACGACCCCGGACCGGTATTCACCGCCAGGAATCCGATGTCCTTCAGGGAGATATTGCCGCGCGTCAGCACCCGCTGGATTGCCGGAAACAGGGCCTGAGCATGCGCCCGTTCTTTTTTTTGACTGTACCCGGCGATAAATGTCTCTTTTTGCCCTGCCGCCACGGTCAGATAAGCGCCGGAGGTGTCAACAGCCAGAAACTTCATTTTTTTTCCTTTGATCGGGTTAAATTTCGAATAATCCGCAGGTATTGCTCACCATGGCCGGTCAGGCAAAACTCCCGGCTTTGGGGGCCGCGGCTCTGGATCTCAATCTCCAGCCGCTCCGGCGGCAGCAGGTCTTTAGCCCGCTCCGCCCATTCAATCACGGTTACCGCCCGCTTGCGGTCCGACACCTCCCAACATTCTTCTATCCCCAGAAACCCGCTGTGCCGGGAGTCCAGCCGGTAGAGATCCAGATGAAACAGCTTCAGTCTTGCCTCCGAATATTCCTTTATTAACACAAAGGTCGGACTGCTCACTTCCTGGGGGTCGATTCCCAGGCCAAGCGCCAGCCCCTTAACCAGTACGGTCTTGCCGCTGCCCAGCTCACCACTGAGCGCGATAACCTCTCCGCCGGAAAGCTGTTTGGCAAGATAGACTCCGAACTCCATGGTCTCTTTCGGAGAGCGGGTTATTCGAACCATGTCCGGCCCGGTTTAAAATGACTGAACCCCTGGGGTTTTATTTTTCGAACCCGGCCGGATCCCTGACTTAAGCTCAGTCCACGGCCGGCGGTGATACTGCCAATGCGGGAAAGTCTTACCCGGGGAAACGGCCAGTCTTTCATCAGTCGGTCCCCCTGGTCGGGAGAAAGCGTAAATAAGAGTTCAAAGTCCTCTCCCGCGGCCGCCGCTTTTTCCAGAGACCCCGCGCCCTTAGCCAGAGGGATACGCTTTGGATCAATAACCGCTCCGCAGAAGCTGGCCTCAAGGATGTGGGAAAGATCCTGAAACAGTCCATCACTCACATCGATCATTGCATTAAGAGAAAAGTTTTCCGTTAAAAAGGCGGACTCCTTCAATCGGGGTGAAAACCGCAGGTGACGGCCGGACGGTCCGGCACCGATGGATCCGGTAATGAAAATCTGGTCCCCAGGCTTTGCGCCGGAACGGTAAACCGCCCGATCGGACCTAACTGTCCCGGATACACTGACGGAGATAATTATCCGGAGGGAACGATTCGTATCGCCGCCGATAAGCGTGCAGTTCCAGCGTCGTGCGGTGGCGCGGAGACCTCGATACAGAGCTCTTGCGTAATCCAGATCCAGATCAGCCGGCAGCCCGAGGCTAACCAGACAAAAGCCAGGCCGTCCGCCCATAGCAGCAATGTCACTAAGCGAAACCGATAAGGCCTTTCTCCCCACCAGCTCCGGCGGCTGCGAGCGCCGGAAGTGAATGTTTTCGATAAGCATGTCCACGGTAAACAGATTACACAGATCCGGCGAACCCGGGACCGTAACCGCGGCGTCATCGCCAATCCCCTTAATAATGGAAGCGTTGGCAGAGATCCCGCGGGAAAGTTCCCGGATCAGCTTGAACTCTCCAACTTGGCTCAGCTCAGGCATGATCTGATATTCCGAACATAAGGAGGACGAATAATGCCCTGGTCGGTAACGATTGCCGTGATCAGACGGGCAGGGACGACATCAAAGGCGAAATTAAGGATCTTGACCTTGGCCGGGGCGACTGATTTTTTAAAGAACATCCTCCGCACCTCGCCTGGATCGCGCTGTTCAATGGGAATCAGATCTCCAGTCTTTAAAGATTGATCAAAGGTCGACTGCGGGGCTACGACATAAAACGAGATTTTGTGACTTCGGGCCAGAACTGCGAGAGAATAAGAACCAATCTTATTCGCCGCGTCGCCGTTGGCCGCAATCCGGTCCGCGCCGATAAAAACCTTGTCGATCATTCCACGTCTCATGAGCCAACCGGCAGTATTATCGCAGATCAAAGTGGGATCAAGACCTTTACGGCTCAGTTCCCAGCTGGTAAGCCGGGCCCCCTGCAGCAACGGCCGGGTTTCACAGGCAAACACCTTAAGCTTTTTCCCCTGTTCCGCGGCCCGATACAAAACCCCCAGAGCAGTACCGTAATCCACTGTGGCCAGAATTCCGGTATTGCAGTATGTAAGGACCCGATCATTGTTGGCTATCAGAACCTGTCCCTGCCGCGCCATCTCCCGGCAGCAGCGTCGGTCATCCTCCATGATCTTTAACGCTTCCTGCAACAGGGCCGCTTCAATCCGGTCTACCGGCTGATCACCCAAGACCTCGACGGTCCGGCGCATCCGTTCTAAAGCCCATCGCAGATTTACGGCCGTGGGCCGGGCCGAATTCAGATAGTTAAAAGTGGAATCTATCTTTTTTCGCAATGCGAGATAGCCGCTGAATTTCTTTCCCCGGACACCCAAATACAGACCAAGCGCCGCCGCCGCTCCGATAGCCGGGGCGCCCCGGACCTTGAGATCTTTTATCGCCTTCCAGACCGCGGCCGGAGTCGTACATTGGATCATTACCAGCTTGTCCGGCAAACGCGTCTGATCAATAAGCACTGCCCGGTTGTTTTTCCAGCTGACTGTCCGCAGTTCCATCTACTTCCCTTCCTGACGCATCAGGTCCGCAGCCGGCAATGCGTCCGGTGATACCCCGTAAACTCGGGTCCGGTTGCGTCCCTGCCGTTTAGAGGTATACAGAGCAACGTCAGCCTGGGTTACAAGTTCATCCACATCCAAAGCCCGGGTTCCACTGTTCACTGAACTTATGCCGCAGCTGACAGTAATGTTAAACTTTTCTCCGCCCACGGAAATGCTTTTATTCGCGATAACTTCCCGGAACCGTTCGGTGATGACATAGGCCCCCTCAATACTTGTTTCCGGAAGAAGCACTCCGAACTCATCGCCTCCATAGCGGCAGACGATGTCCGTAGTCCGGCAGTTGCGGCGCAGGCTGCGCGCAACGTGTTTAAGCACGACATCCCCGACCGGATGTCCGTAATGATCGTTTATTTCCTTAAAGTTATCCACATCGATTATAGCGCAGCAGAAACTGCGCTTATACCTCCGGCCGCGTTCAAACTCATCGATCAGCCGGTGCTGAAAAAACCGGCGGTTGTAGGAATGGGTCAATCCGTCTACGACTGACTGTCGAAACACCTCATCAAATAGCCGCTTGTGCTGAAGAAGATTTTTTATCCTGAACACGATCTCTCGAGGGTCACAACCTTTCATGAGAAAATCCGATGCCCCCAGCTGCAGTCCTAAAAGTTTATTGTCCAGATTCGCGCTGGATGAAAGGAAAAGAACCGGCATTCCCAACCGGCGTTCATCCTGCCGCACGCGCCGGCAGACTTCGAACCCGTCGATATCCGGAAGAACCAGATCAAGAACCAGCACGTCGGGGCTGATTTTTTCCACCATCATCAGGCCTTCGACCCCGCTCTTAGCGTGAAAAACCAGGAATCCCTCCGGCTGGAGAATATCCTTCAGCACCTGAAAATCCAGCTCTTCGTCTTCAATTACCAGGATCCTGTCTTTCACTTTCTAATCCTCCTGTTAATAAACCTGAGTCGCATGGCATTTTCCGGGCAGGCCTCGCTACAGCAAAAACAGAGTATGCAGCGGCGGGAATCTACCATCATCTTTCCGTTTCGCTCAAACACCGCCTGTTGCGGGCAAATCCGGCGGCACATACCACAATTCGTACAGACCCGGGAATCGATTTTCATTGCCAGCGGCACCAGGCGCAGAAAAAACCGGCTTAAAAAATTCGGCAGACGAAACAGCGGCGAGATCCGCGGCAGGCGAAAATCATTCACCTTCACCGCTTGAACGGTTTCCCCCAGTATCTCTATTTTCTCCGGGGCCAGGCAAAGCTTCCGGGCAGTCGCTTCCCGCAGAAAAACAACTTTTGCCGGATCCAGTCCGATGACCTTACACATCACACTGTCCAGGGCCGCGCCGTTGATTCCCGCGGCCACAAGTCCAAGACGGCGGGGAGCACCATGCGTTGGCCCGTCCCCTTCCATAGCCATAACCGCGTCGAGAATATGCAGCTGCACCGCGGCTGACTCATAGATATCCACCAGCCTTTCTCCAAACCGGCGAAAATTAGGCGCCTGCTGGTGGCATTGGACTTTAGCCAGCCCCGGGATAAGTCCGAAAACATTTTTCACCGCTCCTGTCAGAGTGGTGAGGTTGTGAGTTTTAAATTTCGGCAGCGAGATGCAAACCATCTCTTCCATGAGAGCCGAAAACGGCAGGCCTTTTTTCTTTATGATCCGATCGAACTTTACCGGAGTAGTCCCTTCTTCCCGGCAAAGCCGGTTGATCCCGCACTGTTCATAAACATATTCCGCTGCCGTCAGCCCGGCCGGGCTGTCTCCGATATAGATCTGGTCCGTCTGCCGCCGGACACAACGAATCACCGCGCGGATGAATTCCGGATGCGTGGTAACCGCCTCTTCCGGAGAGGCAGCCTTGATAAGGTTCGGCTTCAGCAGGACCTTCTGGCCCCGGCCGACTATCCTCTCGATTCCTCCCAGCAATCCGATTGCCTGATCAACCGCGGCCTGAATTTTCCGTGAATCGTAATCAGCGCAGCGAACCAGACTTACCTGATAATTCAACATCAATCTATTTTACAGTTATTCCGGGCCATTTTTCAATTGGTTTTACTCTATACGAAAAAGTTTCTTTGCCGTGTCTGTGGTAATATCGTTTATCCGGGAAACCGGAACCTGCTTCCGGGTCGCGATGAAAACGGCCGTTTCTTTCAAATTCGCCGGCTCGTTACGCCTGCCGCGCAGAGACTGCGGCGGCAGAAACGGAGAATCGGTTTCCAACAGGATATGTTCCAGGGGAGCGTAATCAACGAATTCCCGCAAGTCATCAGCAGCCGGATAAGTAATGTTAGCGGTAAACGAGACCATAAACCCCTTGTCCAGTGCGGCACGCAGGAGGCCCTTATCTCCGCTGAAACAATGCAGTACTCCCGGCGCGCTTACCTTTCCTTGCAGGATAAGTCCGGTCAGCTCAGAAGCCGCCTCGCGGCAATGCAGCACTACCGGCAACCGCTGTTCCCGGGCCAGAAGGCATTGCTGTTCGAAAAACTCTATCTGACGAAACCGTGCCCGCTGGGAAAGTCTTTTATCCGCCTGACCGCGATCGTAAAAGTCCAGGCCGATCTCTCCCAAAGCAACCATCTTTTGCTCCCGCAATAGCCGCGCTAATGGTTCCAACTCTGCGATAGAAGCGGTTTCGACACTGTTCGGATGGATTCCGGCAGTGGAATAAATATTGGGGTTTTGCCTGGCCAGGTCCAGTGATTCACGCGAGGTCGGCAGGTCAGTACCGACATTAATCATTATCTCCACCCCGGCGGTAGCAGAGCGCTGGATTACCTCCGCGCGATCGGGATCAAACTGTTTAAAATTAAGATGGCAATGGGTGTCGATCATCAGACAATCCGGGGAAAAAGCGGGTCGCCTTTCTTCAGCCGCTCTACTTCCGTAAGTGCTTCTATCTTTGCCGCGGTTTCCGGAAGGAAACAGGCAATATTTTTTCGGATCCCCCGGATAACCTGGACAAGCACGTAAATAAAGTCCCGTAACTCATCCTCCCGGCCTTCGCGGGAAAGAATCCAG
>JAGYOO010000095.1 GCA_018399295.1 Candidatus Omnitrophota bacterium
AAGAATTACTCGATGGTTCGGCAGGAGAAGAAATCTTTTTCAGGATTTTATTCTTCAGGGCCGCATCGCCGGGATGTCCGAGAGATATGGCTTTTTCATATTTCTGTCGCGCGAGTTCCGGATTATTAAGGTTAAGGTGAGCCTTGGCCAGGAAAAAATTTACAGCTGGATGATTTGGTTCGATAGCCGCGGCTGTCTCCAGAGCCGACAGAGCGGAATCATACATGCCATGATTTCCGTGGATGCAGGCTATCCGGATATAGGTATTTATATTGCCCGGATTGCAGTCTATGGCAAGGGAAAGGGCAGTCAGAGCTTTTTCAGGCTGTCCTTGCTGAGTATAAAGGAACGAGAGAAGATTGTAGGCATTATCGTCGCATGGCTTTTTCTTTAGAATTTGCCGCAGACATGCCTCGGCCTTCGCGTACTCCTCAAGTCGAATGTAAGCCGTCGCGAGTAATCTTAAATTATCGGCCGAGTTCACAAGGGTAAAACTTTTTCGAGAATATTTTTCCGCCTGTTTGAATTTACCGGTTTTTAAATAATAATATCCGAGCAGACGATAGCCTTTCTCATTGCCGGGATCGTTTCTGACTATATTTTCAGAGAAGGTCTTGTCGTTTCTCCAAGTCAGATTCTGCTTTGCTGTCGTAAGGGAATAAAAGATTATCAGTATAAATACTGCTGCTGCAGCCGGTTTTAAAAAACGGGGACGAACGATCATATATTCAAAAGCTGAGGCCAGAAGTAGGAAATATCCAATGGAAGCCACGTATAGATAGTGGTCTGACATATAGAATGGCAGGGGGTAGAATAGGTTGCTGACCGGAATGAGCCCAGTGAAAAACCAGAGGATGCTGAAACATACGATTGGAGATTTTTTTCTTATTTTCCAGGCGACCAGGAAAAGGGCTATTGAAAGCGAGATGCCGGCGGCTGCGGGTATGGTAAGTAAAGAGTTTACTTCGCTTCGATAGAACATATGCAAGCCGCGGGGAAGAATGAGGATGCGTATATAATTGATGATTGCCGTAAACAATAGCGGGAGCCGCTGGGGGATGTCCGCGATAAAGGGAGTCAGCGTATATGAATGGCTGATTATAAGCGCACGGAACGAGAGATAGATAAGCGTGACTGCTATGAAGGGGAGAAGTCTTCGGATGTTTAGCGGCCGTGACAGGCTGTAATAACAGATTAGCAAAAACGGGATAAACATGAGCGCGTATTCCTTGGACAGCAGGGCCAGGAAGTAGGTAATCAGCGCCGCGGGGCCAAAAACAGAATAAGATTTATCGGATCTCAGGTAAAAGATAAGTGCGACAAGAAGAAAAAACAGGGAAAGTGGTTCGGAACGGCCGGAGATGTAAGCGATGACTTCTGAATGAATTGGATGGACAACGAAAAAAGCAGCGCACAGGAACGCGGTTAGGGATCGCTTAAACAGAAGCATGATAAAGAGATATATGCCCAGCGCGTTCAGGATGTGTAAAATAATATTAGTGAGATGATAGCCAAAGGGTTCCAGAGAGCCTATCCGGAAGTTAATCATATAGGAGATGGTCTGCAGTGGACGATAGAAAATAAGACCGGAATCTTCAGACCGGAAGAAAGAACCGGCTCCGGCTGGGCGGCTGAAGGCGCTTAAAACGTGCCGAAAATCGCGGATGAAAGTGTTGTTCTCAACAAAGGCATGATCATCAAGAACGAAATCACCGTTAAGAGAATTAAGATAAACAGCGAGTCCCAGAAGCACAATTAAAACCAGATGAAGAAAGACAGATTTTCTATCAGTATTCACGACTGGATTATACTTTAAAGGGAAATTCGAATCAAGCTTGTTAAGGAAACAAACTTTTCTTGTCAGTATATTTTTCGGATGATAGAATAGATTAACGCAGATCTGGTCCGGGGGCTGATCTGCCGAAATAGTATTACAGGAAAAGATCACTTAACGGATTCTGTTCTCTCCCCGGGAAAAAATTAAAAGGAACCATGAAGATATCTATTATTATTCCCGCCTATAATGAGCGCAGTACGATCAGTGAGCTTATCCGCCGGGTGCGGGCAGTTCCTCTGGAAAAAGAGGTGATAGTAGTAGATGATGCGTCCACAGACGGAACCTGGGAGATACTGGATCAGCTTTCGGGTGAGGATATCCGGCTGTTACGGAATAGCCGAAATCGAGGGAAAGGTTATTGTCTGCGCAAGGGGTTTCAGCAGGTCACCGGTGAGATTGTCATAATTCAGGACGCGGATCTGGAATACTATCCTGATGAGTATCCCTTGTTGATCTCACTTATCAGCGAGGGCAAGGCGGATGTGGTTTATGGTAACCGGTTTATCGGCGCGCACCGGGTTTTCTATTTTTACCATTACCTGGGTAACCGGCTGCTTAATTTTATTGCTAATTTCTTCTACAATACCAATCTCAGCGATTTGATGACCGGTTACAAGGCCTTTCGTTCGGATGTTCTTAAGCATCTTGAACTGCGAGCCGATGGGTTTGGGGTTGAGGCGGAGATCACGGCGCAGTTATTTCGCAGCCATTTTCGGGTATATGAGGTTCCGATTTCTTATGACGGCCGAGAGTATGACGAGGGGAAAAAGATTTCGTTTCTGGATTTTTTCCGCAGTGTCTATTGGCTGATACGCTGCCGTTTAGAGTCAGGGGACGTGGAAGAAGAGACCCTGAGCCGAATGCGCGCGCTGAAGAACTATAATCAATGGCTGTTCAGGCAGATAAAACCGCATTTGGGGAAGAGGGTTATTGAAATTGGATCGGGAATCGGATCAATCTCGAAATTTTTGGCGCCTCACGTCGAACAGGTTGAACTTACGGACATCAATGAACGTTACCTGGAATATCTGCGTAAACGATTTGGCGGAGATCCTCGGGTAAGCGTAAGGCGGCTTGACGTCGCCGCTGAAGACGGCCGATTGCCGGAACTTGCTGACACTGTTATCTGTTCAAACGTGATCGAACACGTTCAGGATGATGGGACTGCTTTGATGAACATCAGAAGACTCCTTCTGCCCGGTGGAAAGGCAGTGCTGATCGTTCCGGCCTTGAAACGGTTGTATGGCTCTATGGATAAACGGCTGGGGCATGTACGGCGCTATGAGAAGCGCGAACTGGAACAGAAGCTGAGAAAAGCGGGATTAAAAGTTACGAAGATTTATTTTCTGAATCGGCCTGGAGTCGGGGGCTGGTTGTTTAACGGCCGGATATTGAAAAGAAGCAGTGTTCCGGTTTTTCAGTCAAAACTGTTCGACAGGCTGTTACCGGTTTTGCGGCGGTTATACCCGGAACAGCCGAATCAGACCGGCCTTTCCCTGGTCGTTGTAGCTGTTGCCGAATCTTAAATAGACTCCCCCAGCAGATAGCGTTCCAGCCGGGCCGACGTTTTTATTTTCGGTTCGAGATCCTGCCAGCATTGTTCGTCTTCCATGCACAGATATACTGGTGTTTTTTTGTCGTACTGTCGGATAAGTCTATGGATGGTTCTGTAGATTTTTCGGCGCAGGAATAGAGGGTAGCGCAGTTTTCTGTCTTTGCCCAGAAGCAGTTCTCCGTAAAAAATCCCACTTTCCGGAAAGCGGCGTTCGGAAGCGGATTTAAGCTGACGAGTGCCGCGCAAGGTACCCAAGCTTATCCATTTAAACGGCGGCCTGGCGTTTTCATAGAGATCGTGAATAAGGCTGGCATAGTGTTTTTTCCAGTCTGGAAAGAGGATCAGCGGATCAAAATGAAAAGCCAGGGAAAATCCTCTTCTCTGCACCGCGCTCGCGGCCTTTAACCGCGCCTGTAAAGAGGCCGCGCCCTGTTCTTCGGTATCAATAATCAGCTGTGGGTTAAGCGACCAGGAAAGGATGATATTGGCTGTGCCTGTACATTGAAGCACGCCTTCGACTGAAGCGCTTTTTGTCTTTAGTTCAAAAAGCACCGGCCGTTCGCGAAAGAATTCGATTAATTGTTTGGCGTAACCGGTAATGTGGTCCAGGGCAAGAGAGTCGCAGAACTCACCGGTCCCGATCCGGATCGGTCGCTTAAGTTTTTTCTCAAACTCAATAAACCGGTCGAAATAATCTTCCAGATTTGCCGGCAGGACCAGTCCGGGAAAATTGGCGTATTGCTGGAGGAAGCAGTAGGAACAGTCATAAGGGCAGCCGAAGCCCAGGTTGAATATCCAGTAGTTGCAGCCGATATGCCCGGAGGTGCAGGGGCAGGGGCGGATAAAGTCCCATTTCTCCTGAACGATGAATAGCCATGGCTGTTTGAACTCTGAGAGATTGAATCGTTTTGAAGAAAAACTTTCCGAATACGCGGAGATCTGCCGGACTGGAACTGAAGGGAACATTTGAAGAACTTTTTGGGCCAGAGAGCTATTCCGCGCTTCTTTTTCAATAAAGATCTTTTCCGGCTGAAACGGCTGTGTTAGCGGCAGCCGCGGCAGCGGCGGTTTCAGGGGAGGGAGAAAGATGTCCTGAAATTCAACGCGTTCCTGTTGATTGGTTAAAGGGAATCGGCGGCTGATAAGCAGATTTTTTAATGCCGCGATTCGATCTCTGGCGGTTGAATTCAATATGGACGGTTTTGTATCCATTGCTGCGAACAGTTTCTCCGTAGTGACTTCTGGTTCCCGCCGCAATATCTCATAGATCAGCCGGGTCAGTTCCTGAAATTGATTCTGGTTCAGACGCACTAAAAACCGCTGCTCAATGGATTCCTTAAGATTTTTCGATAAACTTAACATAAGGTAAATTGGTTGTTGGTTAAACCGGCTTAGTCGTTTTCTAATGACGTATTGTATTGTTCGATCAGCTTCCCGTAATGCTCTGCTTCCTTGAAATTTTTTCTTTTCTTCGCGCCGCAGATGTAGATATCGCATTTGCGGCAGAGTTCCTTCTGGGCGGCAATTTTTTGTTTTTGATTGAGCCGGCCGCTCTCTAATATCTTTACGATCGCCTTGATCCGGTAACGGTCAAGGCAGGGCTGGCGGGAGAGCTGGTCAGCATGTCCGCCCTGCTTTATAGTCAGCACCTTTGGGATCAGCTTTATTGGCTGGCAACAGCTGACACGCAGCCAGAAATCATAATCCTCGCACGCGGGCAGTGATTCATCAAACAGCCCTACCTGTGCAAACAGGTCCCGGCGAATAACGACAGTGGAGGGACTGACGCAGCAGAGGCGGAGGGAATTTTCAAAAATGTCGCCTTCAGGTTTGCGATGAATCGCCTTTTGATTGAGAAACTTTCCGTTTTTATACCAGATCTCTTCGGTATGGAAGACAAGGAATTCCGGATATTGGCGGATAAATTCGGCGGAAACAGCCAGTTTTTCCGGTTCGAAACTGTCATCTGAGTCGAGAAACGCGAGATATTCGCCCCGGCTGTTCCTGATCCCGTTGTTTCTGGCGGAGGAGACCCCGGAATTAGGTTGGAAGAATAACCGGAGCCGGGAATCGGTCATGTCCCGGAGCGAGGCGGCAGCCGGCTCGAAAGATCCGTCATCCACCACGATAAGTTCAAAATCAGAGAAGCTTTGTGCCAGGACGGATTGGATCGCGTGTCTGAGAAAATCCGGACGGTTATAGACCGGTATTATTACGCTGAATAAAGGGTTGTCCATACAGAAGCGATTATAATAATAATTGAAGAGATTGTAAACCTATGTTCGGATCTTGTTTTTTTTCTTATCCTGAAATAGTTGACACTTTTTTTATTTACTGCAAAATAATTTGATGTTTTTTTAAAGACAGAGATCACAAAGGTTAAAGTTTTGTCCTCTGTGTGCTTGCGTCTTTGGACTCTGTGCACTCAGAAAATAGCCGTCTGTTTTTATTTAAAACACAAAAAAAGTTCACAGAGGTAAAAGAAGAGTTCGAAGATATGCTTTTTCCTTTTCTCTGTGCCCTTTGTGCTCTCTGTGGTTGATTTTTTAAATATTTTTTTACCCCATTACTGTTTCTACTGTAAAGTCTCTGAAGAATCCCTTAATCCATTGAAGGCTCCTTTCTGTCAACCATTTTCAGGATATGTCTATTATACCTGTTTCT
>JAGYOO010000096.1 GCA_018399295.1 Candidatus Omnitrophota bacterium
TTCAGACTAAAAGCTCCTGGTTTCCCCATAATCTGTTCCTCGAAATAGGGGTTCAGTTTGGTCTGTTAGCCCTGGTTCTTTTCCTGCTGCTGGTACGCCAGATTTTTCTCGATCTCCGGATAACCCGCGACCGGGCGGTGAATAGCGATCTGATCCTCGCGGCCCAATCCCTGGAACTGGCTATGATCGGTTTTCTGGTTTGTTCGCTGTTCATTTCGACGGTGTATCTCAAACTGTTCTGGATGCTCGCCGGAATCTCCGTGGCCTTGAAACACATTGCCACCGAGGAAAGAGAGACATGAAAAATCTACTCTTCTGCGTTATTTTCCAACTCGCGTTCATGCCGGCTCTGGCGGCAGCCCGGCCGTTGTCGTTCTCTCTTTGGGGCGATCAGGCGGATAAAGAAATCCAGCTGCGTTTTCAGCCGGATTCACCGCGTGCGGCAAGAGGTCTACTGCCGGTTCATGCTCAGAACCCTCTGGAATCAGGAAATTCCGGAAGGGGTGGGGGAAAACCCGGGTTAGAGTTGAGGTGTTTTGTCAGCTGGGATGAATATGAGCCGCTTTCTTTCGCGGTCTATGCCGGCGGGAATCCCTGGAAAGATGTGCGATTGGAACTGACAGGTCTGGAAAATAAAGATAAAGACAGTATTTCCGCTGAAAATCTGGATGTCCGGGTTGTTGGATACTGGCCGGTGACCGGGGACGCGGGGAAAGATATTTATTTCCATCCCCGGCTTCTTGAAAAGTTTTCTTCAGTAGATATCCCGGCTAACGGCTTTCGTCAGTTCTGGATAACAATATATTGTCCGAAAGGAAAGAAAGGGACTTACCGGGGGACGGTGCGGATCTTCAGTTTGGATAAGCTGCTGGGAAAGGTAGACATCACTGCTGATATCGTTCCTCTGAAACTTGAAGAGCCGAAAATCAATTATGGGTTTTATTACAACCTGGATTCCCGCTGGAAAGGATTTTATCCGAACAACATTGCGGCGGATTTCGCGGATATGCGGGAGCACGGTCTTACCTCTGCTACGGTATTTTTCTGTCCGGCAGTCATCGGATCTTCGGAAAATATGGATTTTGATTTCAACGCCGCGCCGGCGCTTTTTCCAGTCAGTCTGAACGAAGCTATGATCGCGTACGATCAAAGCGGCCTATCCGGCCCGCTGCCTTTTTTAGGCGTCTGGTATGGACTTCTTGGGGAAATCAGCCTGAAGACCGGACTGAAGGAGAATACAGCCGGGTTTAACGAGCTCTATGTTCAGGCGATTCGCGCGATCGAAAAACAGCGCCGGGAAAAAGGATGGCCGAGGTTTTTGTATTCACCTGAGGATGAACCGGCCGCGACCCCGGAAAAACTGAAGGCGGCACATACCTATCTTAGGCTTATTCGCCAGGCTGTTTCACCGCCGGGCGTGGAGACCTATATGACCCTGATGTCCGGAGACCGGAAACCGGAAAAGGAGCTGGCCGGATTGGTCGACGTTCCGGGTTTTCTGGTGTTGCCGGGACAGTCGGGGCCGCAAGAGGCGTGGATTTACAACGGCGGGTCCGAAGGCCGGCACCCGGCCCTTGACCGCTTTTTTTTCGGGATCTATGCTTTTTTTTCTAATGCCCAGGGTATTTACCAATGGGTCTACCAGTGGCCGGCGGAACTTGATCTGGCGCCGCGGGAGGAATACAAACAGGGCAAATCCGGCTGGTATTACACATATCCTTCGGCCGGAGGTTCTATTCCCAGCCCGGCCTGGGAAGCGGTCCGCGAAGGAGTAGACGACGCCAAATACCTGTTTACTCTGACCAGGCTTATCGATTATTGCCGGGATCGGGCACGATTGCGGCCGGCGGCTCTCGCGGCGCAACGGGACTTGGAAAAGCTGAAAAATAGCGTAAACTTTAAAAAGGGGAATCCGCAGTCTGCCGCGCATCTTCTGCTTGGATGGGCACCGGAATGGAAAACGGAAGTTTTTGACCAATGGCGCGCCGTTTTGGCCCGACACATAATAATCCTGACTGAACTTATCTCGGAGAATGAGCAGTAAAATGATTTCCAAAGAAAACTTCATCTGTCTGGCGGAGGACTGGGGAGCGCATCCGACAAGCACACAGCATCTCCTGAAGCAGTTTATGGACAAGAATGCTGTGCTTTGGGTCAATTCCATTAGTATGCGGTCGCCGGCGTTACAAACAGGCGATCTGAAACGCCTGTTGCGAAAGCTGCAAAGCTTCTGCTCTCAGCCTCAGGATCAGTTTCAGCCTAATCTTAAAGTTATTTCTCCTTTGGCCCTGCCGTTTTATCAAGTGCCCGCGGTTCGCCGAATGAACCGCATTTTTCTCCGTAAGCAATTGAAGTCCCGTAAACCGGAGAAGCCGATCCTCTGGGTCTCACTGCCGACCGCGGTCGATCTGGTGGGCGAAATGGATGAGAAGCTGTCTGTTTACTACTGTGGCGATGAATTCTCTGAAATGCCGGGCGTTGACCCCGTAATGATCCGGAAGATGGAGGCGGAATTACTGAGAAAAGCAGATCTTGTTCTTTGTTCTTCGGAGAGCCTGGTTTCTTCTAAACGCCGGATGAATTCGGAGACTTATTTGATTCCTCACGGTGTTGATTTCAGTCATTTTCAACCCGAATCCGGGGGTGGGATAAATCACGAATTAAGGTCAATTAAAACTCCAATTGTTGGTTTCTTCGGACACATCGCTCCCTGGGTAGACGTAGAACTCATAGCGTTCCTGGCCCAAAACCGGCCGCAATACTCGTTTGTGCTTATCGGTCAAGTGTTCACGGATACAGCGGTTCTTCATGGGCTTTCCAACGTCTTTATGCTCGGACAAAAGCCTTATGCCGCGCTTCCTGAATATGTCACCGCGTTTGATGCCGCGATGATCCCGTTCCGTGTCAACGAATTGACCCGGAACGTAAATCCGTTGAAACTGCTTGAGTATTTTGCTGCCGGGAAACCGGTCGTATCTACACCTACCGATGAGGTCGAACGGTTCGCCGGTCTGCTTCGTATCAGCCGGGACCGAGACGATTTCCTCAGACAGCTTGACGATATAATCGGTTTTTATCCAAAGGAAATGGTTGCCGCGGCTCGCCGTCGTTCAAAAAGTGAAAGCTGGGAACAAAGGGCGGAACAAATAAGTTGTATACTTGAAAAAAAACTCAAGGATAAAATAAAATGAAAAAAATTAAAGTCATAACTATCGTCGGTACTCGTCCGGAAGTCATCAAGCTGGCCCCGGTAATCGCTGAATTCAAAAAACATTCTGATGTCTTTTCATCTAAGGTCATTCTGACCGGGCAGCACCGAAGCATGGTCGACCAGTTTTTGCTGTTATTTTCGCTGCGGCCTGATTATGACCTGGATATCATGCGGCCGGATCAGACCCTTAATCAGGTTGCTGTCCGCTGTTTGGAAAGGCTGGATCCGGTTTTAAAAAAAGAAAAACCGGATCTGATTCTCGTGGAGGGTGATACCACAACCGCGTTTATCGCCGGATTTGGCGCGTTCAATCTGAAAATCCCGGTCGGACACGTGGAAGCGGGACTGCGCACAAATGACAAATTTCGTCCGTTTCCGGAAGAGATGAACCGATGCCTGCTGTCAGTAATCGCGGCGCTTCATTTCGCGCCCACAACCGAAGCCGCGAAAAATCTCATCAGCGAAGGCATTG
Organism: Candidatus Omnitrophota bacterium; assembly: GCA_018399295.1. GTDB lineage: Bacteria > Omnitrophota > Gorgyraeia > B26-G9 > B26-G9 > M55B170. The sequence goes on from JAGYOO010000096.1 coordinate 3,684, forward strand.
AGAAAAAACGGGTGGTTGTGACCGGGAACACGGTTGTCGATGCCCTTAAATTCATGGCCGCGAAAAAACCTCAACCCTCGGTAAGCGAGCTTAAAAAACTGGATTTCAGACATAAAAAAGTGATCCTGGTCACCGCGCACCGGCGGGAAAGCTTCGGCGCGCCCCTGATGGCGATCTGCCGGGCGCTTAAGGAGATCGCCGCCGATCCCACGGTGGAGATCGTGTATCCGGTGCATCTGAACCCTAATGTGCGGAAACCGGTACAGCGGATCCTGGGGAAACAGGCGAATATCCATCTGCTTTCGCCGCTGGATTATCCCACGCTGGTGTTTCTGCTTATGAACTGTTATCTGGTGCTGACCGATTCCGGCGGGATCCAGGAGGAAGCGCCCACGTTTGGAAAACCGCTGCTTGTAATGCGGGAGGTCACCGAACGCCCGGAAGGCGTTAAGGCCGGAGTCGCCCGGTTGGTGGGAATGGACGCGGACCGGATCGTCCGGGAGACAAGAACGCTGCTTACGTCCGGTTCGCGGTATAAAAGCATGGCCCGCCGGGTTTATCCTTATGGAGACGGCAAGGCCGCGCGAAGGATCGTACAGGCGGTCCGGAAAACCTTTATACTAAAAAAATGAACAGACCCAAAGTCCTGCTGATCACCTCCCGTCTGCCTTATCCGCCGTTTGGCGGAGATAAGGTGAGGGTGTTTAATTTTATACAATACCTTTCCCGAAATTATCAGATAACCCTGGTCTCGTTTCTTGAGGGAACAGAAGACGCGGCGGCGATCGAGAAGCTGAAAGAGTACTGCGTCCGGATCGAGACTGTCCGGCTGCCGGTCTTTAAGTCATACCTCAACTGCCTGCGGTACGCCTTTTCATCCGACCCGTTTCAGGTGAGTTTCTACCGTTCCCGCCGCATGGAGCAAAAACTCCGGGAGATTGCCGGCTCGGAAAAATTTGATTATGTCTTTGTCCATCTGCTGCGCATGGCCCATTACGCGGAAAAACTTTCCGGTTTTAAGATCCTGGATCTTACTGACGCCATATCCCTGAGCCTGCGGCGGTCACTGTCGTTCCGGAGCCACGTGTTTTTTCTGTTCTATCTGCTGGAGTGGCTCAAGGTCCGCGCGTACGAGTCCCGGGTGATCAGGAGGTTCGATAAGAACATCCTGATCTCAAAAATGGACCAGCAGGCGCATCCGGCGTTCCAGAACGCGGGGAATATCGAATTAGTGGCCAATGGCGTAGATTTTGATTTTTTTCATCCCCGCCCCGTTGATTATGACCGGAATAAAATCGTCTGCCTGGGGAATTTTCACAGTTTTCCCAACCGGGACAGCGTAAATTACTTTTTCAAACAGATCCTTCCCATTGTAAAACAGTCGGCGCCTGAAATTAAATTATATGTCGTGGGAATAAACCCTCCCGCAAAGCTGAAAAAAATGCAAGGTGAAAACCTGGTCGTTACCGGCACGGTAGAAGATATCCGTAAGGTCCTGTCCGACGCGGGCGCGATGGTCTGCCCGCTGCGCGTGGCTGCCGGTATCCAGAACAAGATCCTGGAATCCATGGCTCTGGGCATTCCGGTAGTGACTACCTCCCTGGGCGCGGGATGGATGGACGCGGCCGGGCGGGAGGCGGTAATGATCGCGGACACCCCTCAGGAATTCGCCGCTAAGCTGCTGGAGCTGCTGCAGAGCCCGGAAACAAGACAAAACCTTTCCCGCCGCGGCCGGGAATATGTTATTAAAAACTATGACTGGAGATCTAATATCAGTAAACTGGAACGGTTGATGCCTATGGGGGATAAGTAGGATGTTCTTTTTAGGGTTATTCTTTTCCGCGCTTGGCTGTTCTCTGCTGGCAACACCGGTTGTCCGGTTTATCGCCTTAAAAAGAGGGTATGTGGATAAACCAGGGGCGCGCAAGGTGCACCAGCGCCCGATTCCGACGCTCGGCGGCCTGGCCATCTGGGCCGGGATCTGTACCGGCCTGCTGTCCGGCCTGATCATGGTGCCGCGGCTGAGTGAAATATTTCCGGATCAGCTTATCGGGCTCGGACTGGCGGCCTTTATCATTGTTCTGGCCGGAGTATTTGATGATCTTTACGACCTTTCCGCCCGGTTAAAACTTCTGATCCAGGCCCTGGCCGCTGTTATTCTGTTGTCTTCGGGATACGAGATAAATTTTTTAGGGGGATTGAACGGCGGCGTTCTTGCTCTGGGGGTTATGAGTATGGTCATCACCGTTGTCTGGATCATGGGGATGATGAACGCGGTCAATCTTCTGGACGGCCTGGACGGACTGGCCGGCGGGGTCAGCGCCATCTCCGCCGGATTTCTGT
>JAGYOO010000097.1 GCA_018399295.1 Candidatus Omnitrophota bacterium
TTACTTTATTTTTCTTTTAAGTCCGGCAAGTCCGAGCAGGGCCGGGCCAAGCAGCAGCATAGACGCGGGCTCTGGTATGGGTTCACCATTGCCGCCGTTAACTACTCCGGCCGGCACTTTATCGCTTTCTTCATACCGGAATCTGGCCGCAAAAAACTGCGCATCCCCGCCACCCGCACTTTCCGATAGCTCGCCGATAAAATCCGAAACAAGAAGACTTTCCAAGCTGGTTCCGGTAAAGATAAACGTGAAAAATTCAGAATCGCCAGGCGCGATTCCGTCTGCCGGATTCCCACCGTCATAAAAATCCGCGTTGGAATTAGTTCCAATACTGGCCCCGATGTCAAAATCGCCGTAAGGCGCGCCTTTTATGCCGTTATCATACCCCGAACCGCCGATTAGATTGAAATTAGCGTTAGTAGCCGTAAATCCGCTTACTCCGGAGATCAGGTCATCGGGATTATTAAAGACAAAGGCGGTAATGTATCCGTCATATCCCACTGCATCACTGGTGTTTTCCAGGTTTACGGATAATGTCTGGGTGCCCTGATTGTAAAGCAACTCAGCAGTAAAGTCGCCAAGTCCTTCAGTGCTCCCTCCGGGATTCCCAGTGATTATAACCGCTTCGGCTGATGAGACAAACGAAAATAACATTACAGCGACAAGCAACAAACCCAGTTTTTCCATTTCGCTTCTCCTTTTCTAGTTGCCGTTTTCACACGGCATGTCCTTTCAACACTACCCAAACCGTGCGCAGCAGGATATTCATTTCCGCGAAAAAGCACATCCTGCGGATGTAAAGCAGATCAAGCTTTACTTTTTTGCGCACGTCGTCAAGCGTGTGATCATAGTGATGGCGGATCTGGGCCAGACCGGTTATCCCTGGTTTTACCCGTAACCGGCGGTCGTATTCAGGGATATCCTTTTTCAGCCTGTTGACGATTTCCGGACGTTCCGGCCGCGGCCCGACTACACTCATCTCACCTTTCAATACGTTAAAAAACTGGGGAAATTCGTCCATATGAGTCTTCCGGAGAAAACTACCGATCCGCGGAATCACCCGATGGTCCTGATCCCCCGCCGACCAGACTGCCCCGGTTTCTCCTTCCGCGTTCGGCCTCATTGTCCGCAGTTTATAAATAAAATACAGCCTTCCTCCTTCTCCCACCCGTTCCTGCACATAGACAATCGGACCATTCGGCGAAAAGATCTTTATCAGTATCCCCATTAGCAGTAAAAACGGAGCCCCGATAATAAGCGCCAACAGCGCGACAATAACATCAAAGATCCGTTTAAACTCCTTAAACCGGCGCCGGACAAATCCGGCCAGCACTCCGCCGGCACCTACGAATAACGTCGCCAGAGCGCCATAGGGATTAATTGTCAGTACTTCTTCCGAAGCAAGCACCACAGTAGGGACCAAAAGCAAACAGAGAAGTCCCAAAGAAAAATAAATCAGCTTTATGCTGAGATTTCCAGCAATGAATTTGCTCATAACACCCCTCCGTTGATAAATTCTTTTGTATTGCGTCTTATATAAAGCAGAATGCGTGCCGGGCAGAATAAAAAAAGACCGCTTGAGCGGTCTTTGACGGGAGATAAATAAAGCTTAAAAACTTAATTCAGAATTGAATTATTTTTTCTACTTTCGTTCCCCTTAAATTTGACTTTAACCATCAGTCTTTGTCTACAAATATCATTCACATGTCTACGGCAACAACACCTGTTCGCGGGAAGATCAATCTTCAAGCAGGGAGTTAAGCAGGATCAACAGCAGCGCGGCAAAGAAGAACATCAAAAAACCGGAAAAGTCGTGAAACCAGCCGGAGATCGCCTCCATCCCGAAGATGTCCCCGACCCAGCCCATCAGAACGATCCGGAGAATATTCGCCAGCAGCGCGAAACTGACCGCACCGATAAACAGGATAAGAATTTTCAGCCTGGTCTTCTGCAGGGAATAACCCAAGGCAAAGCCAAATGCCGTCAGGGAGATCAGATACTTCAGCCCGCTACATTGTCCTTCCACCACCATGAATGAATTCGGCGTGCGGATGGTGCTGCCCTCCTGGAGCGCGGCGATTCCCACCTTGTTCAATAACACGATCGCCCAGTCAGTAGCCAGCATTTTCATCTTAAACGTAATATCACTGATAAACACCAGGGGCAGCGGAAGCATGAACACCAGAAAACAAAACGGAAACAAAAGCTCTCGGAAAATCCGGGTGCCGAAGAAGTACAGGATCAAGCCCGCGGTCAGGGGAAGGATCGAAACCCCGGAGACAAAGTATATCCCCGACCAGATTCCGGCTAAATGCAGCAGGATTCCGGCGATAAGCAGTATAATGCCCGGAGTCCAGGGAACAGAAGCTATTTCCTTTAAGCGTTCTTTCTTAGACCAGGCAAAATAAAGCGAGGCCAGAATAATCAACGGACCGTGGCTGTAATAAGAATCAGCGGCGTTCCAACGCCCCCATAACCAGACCAGGGTCGGATAGTAGACAATACCGAGAACCGCCATGATCGCTGTTGGTTTTAGATATGGAAGGACAGATTTTATTTCAGCTTTATTCATTTCAGCAGGATAGCATTTTTTCATAAAAAAGACAAGGGACAAGCCGCTTCGCGGAATTACCAATAACCAAGCACCAATTTCCAAAAAAATCACAAATTCCAAATCTCAAACATAAACCGCCTTGTTTGATTATCGCGTCACGTTTGGAATTTGGTTATTACCTGCAGTAGGCAGGCTATTGGTTATTGTTTGGAAATTGTAATTTGGTTATTGGTGATTGATTACTCTTATTATGAGCTTATAGAACAAGGCCGGATACGCTCCGGCCCTGTTCTATCCCCTGTCCCCTGATATATTTTCCGGTTGAAGGTTACTCTAAGCTGTCTTCTTCTCCGGATATTTCCTCTGCTTCTTCGATAACTTCAACTGATTCGGACTCAACAACCTCCATACTACCGTCTTCAACCATAACCTCTTCTTCCAGAGCCGGCATGGCGGACACGTCTTCCTGAGCTTGTACATTTCCGGAAAATCCGATTATCAATCCCATAATCATTGCCAGAGCAATCCATTTCTTCATGACTCCACCTCCCTGTGGTTGTTCGACCCCTGCTTCTTCCCCTATCTATCGGCAAACAAGCCGGCTGAGATTGATCAGCGGCCTGAGCATCGTCCTGATGACACTCTTCAACGGTCCCCGGGCGCTTATGTAATCAGCAATCGGAGGGCTGTAGGTGTAGTACAGTTTTACGAATATCCGGCCCGCGCCGTTTGTCATCAGATACTGATCCCTGAACTCGCAGAGGATCCGGACTTCCCGGGCCATCTTGGTTCCAAAAGACGCGGTGGCGATAAAACATCCCCCGCTGCCGCTTGATTGAGGCTGAGCCGGAGGGGGCACGACAGCATCCGGATCCGAATCCGTCCCGTCGATCGAATATCCGGCGGCATATATCGAAAAGTGACTGGAAGCCGCGGAAACCGTACCTGTAGCCGTATCCACCATCGAGCCTGTCATTTCCTCCCAGACCAAAGTAGAAAGATTATAGTAGTAGATCTTCAGCCTGGCCTCCTGGGCCGCGTCCAGTCCGTTCCGGTCATACGGAACGCTGAGAGTAACCGGACGGCTGAAAACCATTCCGCCGGGACCGAAATCAACCACCGGTCCCGCGGAGGCGACATTTTCCGGAAGAGCCGGAGAGGCGATCACCTCAGCCACCGTAACGGTGATCGGCGCCAGCAGGCTTCCTGAGGAAAGTTCGGCCCGGGTTCCGCTGATATCACCTTCAGAGATTCTGATAACGCCTCCGTCCGGACCAAGTTTCGCCTCGCTCACCGAATCAGTGACTATGAATGTATTCCGGCAAAAGCTGATTTCCCGGTATCCAGTTCCGGTGTCACTCCAGCTGGCATAGTAATGATTTCCCCCATCATCCACTGCCAGCCAGGGTAAAAACTTATCTCCGATCGAATCGAAAACCGCGTACTGCTGGAACTCGTACTCTCCGGCCCGCGCCCCGGCCAGAACCACGTTCACGGATCCGCCGAAATTCTCCGTCCAGAGAGCGTAGGCATTTTCCTGATTATCCACTGCCAGAGAAAATCCCCCCAAAGATCCGGCAGCGACATTCGTATCTTTTACTGCCGAAAAGGCGCTCAACTCATATCCACTGCCGTTCTCCGCGAAAATTGAGAGCAGGATATTTTCACTTTCCCCGCCCTGTTTTCTCAGCACAAACACCTTGTCTCCATCTCCGGATACACCCAAACGGCTTCCCTGTCCGCTTCCGGAACCGACAGAGATGTCGGCATGAAAGCTTTCTCCGGCATCGAGTATCGCTTTGTCCGCGTAATCAAAGTATGTCTGTTCGATTGAACCGGTTGTCTCAGTCCAGGCAAGGAATATCCCGCCGTTATCATCAACCCGAATATCCGTCCCGCTCATGTCTACTTCCCGACCTCCGTCAACGCGTACGGCTACCGCGACAAACCGGTTCCAGGAATCCTGATAATCAGCAGTAGTGCGGGTGTATTTAACCGCCTGGCTCACTCCGTCGTCTTCCACATAACACAGATACAGACAGGCAGGTTCGATAGTAGAAGCGTCTCCGTCAGCGCTAAGGGCCGCGCCGCTGACCAGGGCCGGATACAGCCTGTTCACCGCGCCGGCCTCACCGAAGACCGCCGCGCTCTGTTCAAAGGCGTCTTCTCCCGCCGGTTTGCGGGCAATCCGGATATCCCAGTTTCCCCCGGGAACCCGTTCCTGCCAGGCCACGTACACATTACCGGAAGCATCCACTGTAAGCGCCGGATTGGCCTGTTCGGTACCAACAGGGCTCGAGGCTACAATACTAAGACCGGCAAACGTGTTTCCGAAATCTTCCGAAGCGGTAAAGAACAGATTAGAACTGCCGTCCGCTGAAACCTGTTCCCAGACTACGTATACTTTTCGTCCGGCCTCGTGGCATTCGATTCTGACGTTATCCTGATACGGTTCACTGCTTAACTCCGCCAGAGATCCAAACGTTGAGAACTTCTTAACCTGGCCGTAGATATAGTTCTGCACCCGGAAAGAATAATCTCTGCTGAATGAATTCCCGCTAAGATCTGAACAGGAGACAGAAAAGTTTACCGTTTCCTTATAATCGAAATAATCAGCCGGATCATAGACAACGACTACTTCATTACCGGATATCTCACTTATCTCGACACCATATTCCACAGCATTTCCGTTTACATCAACGTAAGTCCTAGCTGTTCCGCCAGTGATCACATTTACCCCGTTGACAGTCAGAACCAGAGTGGAAAGATCGATTCCGGTGTCCTGCAGGGTAAACTGGATATTGCTGTCCCGCGGCACATTATTCGCGCCGTTTTCCGGAAGCAGACCGGAAAGAACCGGAGCAGTAAGATCCGTTGCCACGCTGAACGTCCACTCCTCCGCGGACATGACGTTCCCGCTTTCATCCGAAGCCGCGATGCTGACGTTCACGGTCTGCCCGGCCGAGAAGTCAATGACCGGATCATAGGTAAGCGTATACTCTGAAGGAGTCCCGCTGATCACCGGAGAAACAACCGCGTCTTCGACTCTCATGAGAATGCTCTCCGGATCGACCCCTGAACCTGAGTCAAGCAGGCGCACTGCTATATTCGAATCAACCGCAACTCCGACAGAATCAGGAGCAGGGCTGTGGCCGGCGGTATAAGGCGCCGAATTATCGGTCGGCGCCGCCGTTGTGGTCTCACCCAGGTTGGATATTCCCGATATATTCCCGGCCTCATCAGTTGTTTTCAGCGCGAAATAATAGGCAGTTGACGAAGAAAGGCCCGTTACCTCAAAGGTTTCCGCGGTACCGGCGACACTGGGCTGCGGCTCACTGCTTACCGTCTGCGCCTGGGCCCAGTTCTCCGCGGTTATCTCACCGGTTGAATAGCGAAGGTCATACGATGCCGCGGTACCGCTGGTGGCGTCGTCTCCCGGAGCGGTC
>JAGYOO010000098.1 GCA_018399295.1 Candidatus Omnitrophota bacterium
TGGGCAGACTTTATATCATACCCACACCCATAGGTAATCTTAAGGACATAACCCTGCGGGCGCTGGAAATACTTTCAATGGTTGATATTGTCGCATGCGAAGATACCCGCCGGACCCGCGTATTGCTGCAGCATTATGAGATAAAAAAGCCGCTGGTCAGTTATCATTCGTACAGTAGATTAAAGAAGGTGGATGCTCTGATCGGTTGGCTGGGCGAGGGTAAAAATATCGCCCTGGTTAGTGATGCCGGAACCCCTGGAATTTCCGATCCCGGGGGAGGTCTGGTGAGCCGGGCGGTAAGCGAAAATATCGAGGTGGAGGTAATCCCCGGTCCTTGCGCGCTTACTGCCGCGTTAGCGGTTTCCGGCCGACCGTCTGATCGCTTTGTGTTCGAAGGATTTTTGCCGGTTAAAACCGGCCCGCGACGCAGGAGACTTGAAGAAATTTCCGGTTTGAATAAAACCTTGGTTCTTTATGAATCCTGTCACCGGCTATTAAAGCTTTTGGCGGATATTTCAGAGGTTTTCGGCCCGGATCGGGAAATAGTGATAGCCAGAGAGCTGACAAAGATCCATCAGGAAGTAATTCATCTGTCGGTTCGGAAGGCAGCTGAATATTTCGGGGCGAAGAAAGTAAAAGGCGAAATCGTAGTTATAATTTAGAGATAGGGGGCTTACATGGGCGAGAACCGGAAGCGAATTCTATTGATGGAAGACGACGAGGTTCTGCGGAAGTATCTGTCTAAGTTATTGCGGGCTGACACTTTCGAAGTTCTCGAGGCCGCCAGCGTCCGAGAGGCCGTAGAAAAGGTACAGGATCCTCAGCTGGAACTTGTAGTGGCGGATCTTAAGATGCCTGATGATACGGCAATCGGATTCATGAAAAAGATTTCCCATCTGCAGATAAGGGTTCCGGTAATAATCGTAACCGCTTTTGGTGAATGGGAGACCTATCTTGAGGCGCTGGATCTGGGCGTATATGATTACCTGAATAAACCGATCGAATATACGGAGCTGAAGTCCAAGATCAATGAAGTTTTTTCGAAGAACCAGAAAAAAAGGAAAAAGTAGGGATTTCTTCTCCGGCGATTATGAAAAAAATAGCTGTCTTCTGTTCCGGGTATGGTAGTAATCTTCAGGCAATAATAAACGCGGTCAAGCGCGGTCGAATAAATGCGGAGATTGGACTGGTACTAAGCGACAGGGTTGATGCCTTTGCTTTAGTGCGGGCAAGAAGGGCGGGCATTCCAGTTCTGTTCGCCGACCCGGTGGCTTTGCCGGACCGGGAAGAATTTGCCCGATATGTCTGCCGGCAGTTGACTGCGCGTAAAATAGACTTTGTTGTTCTCGCTGGGTTTATGCGGATACTTGCCCCCTACCTGATTCGCCGTTTCCGGAATCGGATTATTAATATCCACCCATCTCTGCTGCCTTGTTTTAAAGGGGCGCACGGAATACGTGAGGCCTTGAGCCACGGGGTCAAGGTGACCGGAGTAACAGTTCACTTTGTCGATGAGATATGTGACAATGGTCCGATTATCAGTCAAGGGAGTCTTAAAATAAAAGAGGATGATTGCGAACAGTCGCTGGCAAAGCGGATCCATAAACTGGAACACCGACTTTATCCGGAGGCGATAAGTCTTTTGCTGGAGGAGCGGCTGCGCGTAAAAGGTAGAAAGGTTTATATCGATGGCTGAAAAGGTCAATATCAGTTTTGGAACTTCCGGTTGGCGGGCAGTGATTGCCGATGAATTCACGTTCGAAAATGTGTGTCTGGTTTCCCGGGCAATCGCGGGTTATTTAAAGAGTAAGAACAAAAAACCGAAAGTAATGGTGGGATACGACACCCGATTTCTATCGGACATATTCGCTGTCCGCTGTTCGGAAGCGCTGCTTGCCGCTGGAGTCGAAGTCCTGCTGTCCGAACGCGATGTTCCCACCCCGGTGATTGCTTATCAGGTTCAGAATCGGGGGCTCGACGGCGCGGTTAATTTTACGGCAAGTCATAATCCTCCCGAATATAACGGGATTAAATTTTCTCCGGCATACGGGGGGCCCGCTCCTTCGGAGGTGACCAGGGATATTGAGGCCCGGATTAAGAAACTTCAGTCCGGGAGGACGGCTTCGGTTAAGTCCAACGGGGAAAAAGTCCGGAAATTCGATCCGGCTCCTGAGTATCTTAAACGGATCGGTGAGATCATTGACTTGCGTAAAATCAAAAAAGCCGGGTTGCGCGTCGGCGTTGACTGCATCTACGGTACCAGCCGGGGGTATCTCGATGGAATCATGACGCCGCTCTGCCAACGGATCGAGGTCTTTCATGATTATCTTAATCCGCTGTTCGGCGGGCATCCGCCGGAACCCAGCCGGGAATATCTGACTGAACTGACTTCTCTGGTAAAACGGGAGAAGTTCGATCTCGGCCTGGCCTGCGACGGCGACGCGGACCGGTTCGGTATTGTTGATGCCGGGGGGAAGTTTCTTAATCCGAACGAGGTGTTTTCTCTGGTTTTTTATTATCTGTTAAAGACCCGTGGAAAGACAGCCGCGAAGGTGGCGCGCAGTGTGGCTACTACCCACATGATCGATGCGATCGCGGAAAAAGAAGGAATGACGGTTCTGGAAACACCGGTAGGGTTTAAATACATCGGGGAGGCGCTGGACAAGGGGGACTGCCTGATCGGCGGTGAAGAGTCAGGCGGACTTTCGATCCAAAACCATGTTCCGGAAAAAGACGGCATTCTGGCCTGCCTGTTAATGGCGGAGATGGCCGCGGAAGAGAAAAGGCCGTTATCCCGGGTCCTGACCCAATTGTACAAGACTTACGGATACTTTTATTCCGATAGAATAAATCTCCACATGCCGATAGCGAAGCGGGAAGCCCTGCTGCGGGAGTTGAAAGGCATGCAAGAGGCGCGCAGGTTTTGCGGCATAACGGTCAGCAAAACTGATTTTCGTGACGGTTTTAAATTTGTCTTCAGCCAAAACCATTGGATCATGCTGCGGCCGTCCGGTACCGAACCCCTGGTGCGCTGCTATTTTGAGGCAGGCAGCAAGGCCGGCCTGGGCCGGTTAAAGGATTGTTTAAAGGCGTTTTTGCGAAAAAAAGCCAAATTAGAGATTGACTTTTAAATTTCAAGGTTGTATATTCTAACGTATTGGAAAAATGAAACAAACCCGAGTTTTACTCTTAGCGTTATTTCTTACCGTCGTAACTACCGTTTTCGCTCAGGGAGAAGAACCGGTTGCATTGAAATACAACTTCTCCGAAGGTACGGTTAATGATTTTGTGATGACCGTCAAGGGAAATGTTAAGGTCGAAATAAGCAGCAACGGGAAAAAGATCGGGAACGAGAGTGCCGCCGAGATCGAGAGCAGGTTTGATTATCGGCATGAGGTGGTAGAGTCTGATGACGAGACCGGATTATCCACCATCGAGATTACTTACGGGCCGGCGTATATGAATACCATTTTGAATGGTCAGATTATACCCAACCCGGATGTTCCGTTCATTGAAGGTAAAACAGCTGTTCTGGTCGTTAATTCCAAGGGGGAGGTTGAGTCGTATACTCTTCCCGAAGAGATGCCTGCTTCCCTTGGCGCGGCTGATTTCAGCCGCATATTTGTAAAATTCCCGGATAAGCCGCTGCGGATCGGCGAGGCCTGGATAGCTGATTCGGAAAGCACGACTCCCGGCCGGAACGAGCAGGTTCTTACGCATACAGTCTCACGCGCGGAATATACTTTTGTCGGGCGGGAGGTCAAGGCCGGCAGGCAATGTGCCCGGGTTCGGCTGAACAGTAAAAGTGATTCTTCGATAACCTCGAATGATCCGGCACTCGACCTGAGTGGTAAGGTAGGTTCAGTGGTTACAGGAGAATTATTATTTGATCTGGATACCGGGTATCCGGTATGCTCGGAAACGCATACCAATATTAATAACCGGATGGAAACACTGGCTGTAACTGAAAACGGTCCGGAAGACGGAAAGTCCCGGATCGTCACGGACATGCAAACATATCTTTATACGGTTATCGATCTTAGTGACGGACTTCAGGAGGAGATAAAATGAAAATCAGAATCGCGAAGATTCGCGGCAGAGAAATTCTTGATTCCCGGGGCAGTCCGACCATTGAAGTTGATGTTTATACTGAGGAAGGGGTCTTGGGGCGGGCGGCAGTTCCTTCCGGCGCCTCTACCGGAGAACATGAAGCGATTGAGCTGCGGGACAATAATAAAAAACGTTTTTTCGGAAAGGGCGTTGTCAAGGCTGTAAAGAATGTTAATGAGGTTATCGCGCCCGCTCTTGAAGACTGGGATGTTACCGATCAGACCGCCATCGATCGGTTTTTGATCGAGCTTGACGGAACTGAAAACAAGGGAAAACTGGGGGCGAATGCCATTCTTGGGGTGTCTTTGGCCTGTGCCCGGGCCGCGAGTGAAAACCTTGGTATTCCCCTTTACCGTTATATCGGTGGTGCGAATGCCTGCACTCTGCCGGTTCCGATGATGAATATTCTTAACGGCGGAATGCACGCGGACAATAATCTTGATCTGCAGGAGTTTATGATCGTTCCCGCGGGCGCTGATTCCTTTAAACAGGCATTGAGAATGGGCGCGGAAGTGTTTCAGACCCTTAAATCCATTTTAAAGAAGAAAAATCTGAGTATTTCAGTTGGAGATGAAGGGGGCTTTGCTCCGACGCTTAAATCAAATGAAGAGGCGTTGACCGTGATTATGGACGCGATCAAGATGGCCGGATATAAACCAGGAAAAGATATCTATATTGCTCTGGATGCCGCGGCAAGTTCATTCTTTAAGAATAAAAAATACGAGTTGAGTGGAGAGGCGAAACCGGTAAAGGCGTCAGCCGCGGATATGGTGGAGTTTTACAGCCAATGGGTCAAGAAGTTCCCCATTATCTCGATTGAAGATGGATTGGCTGAGGACGACTGGAGCGGGTGGAAGCAACTGACTGATAAACTGGCCGGAACGACTCAGCTGGTTGGCGACGACTTGTTCGTGACTAATACTAAAAGGCTTAAACAGGGAATCGAAAAGAAAATCGCGAATTCGATTTTAATCAAAGTCAATCAGATTGGGACTCTTACGGAAACTCTGGAAGCGATTGAAATGGCGAAAACGGCAGGTTATACTTCAGTAATCTCCCATCGTTCCGGAGAGACCGAAGACGTTACCATCGCTCATTTGGCGGTTGCTACTAATGCCGGGCAGATAAAGACTGGTTCAGTCTCGCGTTCCGAACGAGTGGCCAAGTATAATGAACTTCTGAGGATTGAAGAAGATCTGGGCAAGGCCGCGGGGTATTATGGAGCGGAACTGAAGAAAAAGTTCGCCTGATTCGATGCTTTCCAGACCGGGAAAAGCCTGCTTCTTGCTGATAAGCGCGGCAATAATATTAATACCCGGGTATTCAAGGATTCAGCAATTGCGGCAGAAGAACCGGGAGTTGGCGGAAAAAATAGAGGCGATTGAAGACGAGAACCGGAGGCTGAAGAAGGAGATAACCCTTCTTGAAACTGATCCGGTTTATATTGAAGAAGTTGCCCGGGAGGAACTCGGACTTGCGGGAGAAAACGAGATAATATTTCGGGTGATCAGAGAAGATAATGACTGATAATGGTTTAAAAGTTGGAGAGATGGTAGACGCGGAAGTCATGAAGATACACGATTTCGGCGCGATTGTAAAGTTCGGCAGCCGGCGCGGACTTATTCATATTTCCCAGATATCGGATGATTACGTGGATAAGGTGAGTAATTTTCTCAAGATCGGGGATAAGGTTCGGGCAAGGATTAAAAAGGTGACTCCGGATGGCAAGGTCGACCTTTCCCTGAAGCGGAAAAAGAAGCCAGCGCAGCCGGCTCCGATTTCCCGGGAAAAAGAATTTCGCATAACTCCATTTGAAGATAAGATGGAAAAGTATTATAATAAGAGTAA
>JAGYOO010000099.1 GCA_018399295.1 Candidatus Omnitrophota bacterium
CAGCCGGTTTTCTTCCGGAGCCCGAAACCGGCTGAGCACATAATCAGCCAGTTCACCTTTACGATCTGCGTTAATTCCGAAACGAAGCCGGGGGAAATTATCGGCTTTCAGAATACCAATGATCGAGGCCATCCCTTTATGACCGCCGGTACCGCCGGATGGACGGATACGAATCGAGCCCAACGGCAATTCGACGTCATCGTATATTACAAAGACCTCCTGCAACTCAATTTTGAAATACCGGACCAGCGCCCCTACCGCCTCCCCACTCAGATTCATAAAGGTCAGGGGTTTTGCCAAGATAAATTCCTGTCCGTCCGGCCTCTTCCCCTGGGCCCATTTCGCGTTAAAGCGGCGGCGGGAAAGCTCTATTCCGGCAACTTCAGCGATTCGGTCCACTACCCAAAATCCGGCATTGTGTCTCGTGTTCCGATATCGCAGTCCCGGATTTCCGAGTCCGACGATCATCCGCATAAGGATTACTCTTTAGATTCCTCTTTAGATTCCTCTTTAGATTCCTTCTCGGATTTTTCCTTCTTTACGACCTCGGGTTCACCCACGGATTCCCCTTCCGCCTGCTCCTCAGCCTCTTTCTGCGTCTCCATCTTGACCATTACCACTACCTGTTCAGCATCATTAAGAACCGTTATATTCTTTAGCGGCGGCAGTTGATTGACGTGAATCGCCTCCCCGAGCTGCAGAGAAGAAATATCGATGTCATACTCGTGCGGAATATCTCCGGGAAGACACTCGATCTCCAGTTCCCGCACTATATGTTCCAGTGTACCGCCATCTTTTATCCCCGGAGAATCTTCCTCGCCAAGCAAACGGATCGGGACATGAATCACTATTTTTTCCGTTAAATTGACCTTTTGAAAATCAATGTTGTAAATCCGATCCTTCATAGTGTCGTACTGAATCGCCTTGATCAACACCGTTTCGCTGGCAGGAGCTCCACTGCCGGAATCAATACTCAAATTGACAATGGCGTTCTCACCGCGCTTATGCACCAGTTTTACAAAATCACGATAATCAGTCTGCAGGGGTAACGGCTCCTGGTTTTTTCCATAAAGAATTGCCGGCACCAGTCCCTGCTGACGCAATTTACGTGCGGCTGACTTGCCTTTTCCCTGTCTGTTTTTTACATTCAGAACTGCGTTTTCCACTGTTTTCCTCCTCTTTTTTTACACAAAAAGCGAGCTGACTGATTGTTCTCGATGAATTCTCTTTATGGCCTCTGCCAGTAAAGGAGCAATACTCAACACCCTGATTTTCGGATTAGACTTAAAGGCATCCTGGGGGATTGTATCGGTTACCACGATTTCCTTCAACGGAGAGTTTTCAATCCGTTCCAGAGCCGGCCCGGAAAAAATCCCGTGGGTAGCCCCGGCATAGATGTCCCTGGCCCCTTTTTCCTTTAGCGCGAAAGCGGCCTGGGTTATTGAACCGGCGGTGGCAATCATATCATCGATAAGCACGACAAGCTTTCCTTTTACTTCTCCAAGAATATTCAACACCTCGGCCCGCTGCGGATCAACCCGGCGTTTTTCCACTATTCCCAGCGGCACATTCAGTCTTTTGGCAAATGCCCGTGCCATTTTTACCCCACCGACGTCCGGAGAGACGACAACCATATTATTTTTTTTGCTGCGCTTAAGCTTCTGGAAATGTTCAATAAGCACCGGCGCGGCAAAAAGATGATCAACAGGGATATCAAAAAATCCCTGAATCTGGCCGGCATGCAAATCGATCGTAAGAACCCGGTCGGCACCGGCACTGGTCAGAAGATTAGCTACAAGTTTAGCGGTTATCGGGACCCGGGGCTGATCTTTCCGGTCCTGCCGGGCATACCCGTAGAAAGGAACAACCGCGGTCACCCGTCCGGCGGAAGATCGGGTAATAGCATCAATGAGTATCAATAATTCCATGAGGTTATCATTGCTTGGCGGACAGGTAGGTTGAATAACAAAAACATCCTTGCCGCGGATATTCTGACCGACCTGAACGCGAATTTCCCCTTCGCTGAACCGGCCGACTAAAGCTTTCCCCTGACTTATTCCAAGGTGCTTGCAAATGCTTCTGGTTAACTTCGGATTAGCATTCCCGCTGAAAACAGTTATCTTATCCTGCATTTTCGCCTTCCTCTTTTTTTCTTAATTCTTTGGCCGGTATACCAACCACAACCGTATTTTCAGGCACATCCCTGTTCTTTGTCACTACCGCCCCGGCTCCGGTCATTGCCGAGCGTCCGATCCTGGCCGGAGCTACGATTATCGAACCGCTGCCGATAAAGGCTTTTTCTCCAATTAGTGTCCTATGCTTCTTCTTCCCGTCATAATTCGCCACAATCGCGCCGGCCCCGATGTTCACTCCCGCGCCCAGCTCAGTATCACCAAGATAACTCTGATGTTTCACCCGGCTCCCCGGTCCGATCACAGTTCGGTTAATCTCCGCGAAATTCCCGATAGCCGTGTTCGGGCCGATACGGCAACCCGGGCGAATGTGGCAAAATGGCCCGATGGAACAGCCGGCCCCGATAACAACGTCGTTTTCAATCATGGTAAAGGGATAAATCGTGGTATCCCGGGAAATCTCCACATCATCGGCAATATGCGTAGACCCGGGATCAAGAACAGTTACCCCTGATTCCATCAGCCGATCCAGTACCCGGTAGCGGAGAACATCATAGGCGCGGGCCAGCCCTTGGCGGGAATTTATCCCGGTTATCTCTTCCGGAACTGTTGACTCAACGGTCCCGATCTTGAGTCCTTTTCGGTGGAATATTTCTATTACATCAGTAAGATAATATTCTTTTTTGCTGTTTTCCGGTTTAATATTCTCAATCGCGCTGAATAGCTCGTCACAACGAAAAACGTAGAGGCCCGCGTTTATCTCCTCAATCGCCCGTTCATAGACATCCGCGTCCTGATCCTCCACGATCCGAACCACCTGCTGATTGGGATTTCGGCTGATACGACCATATCCGATTGGATTACTGGTCACAGCGGTAAGAAAGGTGCAATCATTTGCCTGGCTGAAATGCCGCTCCATAAGCGTTCTCAATGTCGCTTCGGTTATTAAGGGAGTATCTCCGCAAATAACGATCAGGTGGGAATCTTTTTCCTGAAGTTTGGGTTCGTTTCTTACCTGCCAAACCGCGTCAGCGGTTCCCAAACGCTCCTCCTGACGGCAACAGATCCCATTACCTCCGACATACTCTTCAACCAGTTCCGACCGGTATCCGCAAACAACATACGGTTGAGTGATTCCCGCCCGGGAAAGAGTCTGCATCACGTGTCCAAGCAAAGGCTTTCCAAACAGACGGTGCAGCACTTTAGGGACGTCCGATTTCATGCGGGTCCCATCCCCCGCGGCCAGAATAACAGCATTCACATTATTCATTTTTTACCCGTATTTTAAAGAAATTTCATTGAAAATTAGAGCGGCCTGAAAATAACCGTCTGTCCATCGACAGGTATTCCTAACCAGGATAAGGCAATCTGGAGGAACGGTTCGGCCGAAATCGGCGGCTGTTCTCCCCGTCCTGCGGGATATCCGCGCGCTCCGATGGAAGCTTAATCTTCCATACCGTCAACTGTTCTGAATCCTGCTGAAATTGAATAACAGGATCCTGCTTCTTATTAAAAAATTCTTCGCTACCCCGCAACTCTTGATAAAAAAGTGCTTTAAATTTAAACTCTTCCAGAAGAGATAAAATAGCAGGCTTAAAATACAAAGCTATTTTTGCGATTAAAATCCGTTCCCGTCTGCTTTCGCATCAACCTTTGACTACTCTGCCAATTTCGAGTCCCAATAAAAAATTGGCTGCCCGGCCAGGACTCGAACCTGGAAAACGAGATCCAAATTCTCGGGTGTTGCCATTACACTACCGGGCAACTGCTGAACCTACCTTAATCGTTTTCCTCTCCGTTACAGGAAAAATCGGCGGCGCTGGATGATTCGGAGGTCTGTCCGGCCCCTGGTTCCTTAGCTTTCTTATCGTATTCTTCCAATACCCTTTTTTGAATATACTCACGGCATTCTGGGGTAATCGGATGCGCTATGTCTTTATGCTCACTCTGCCGGTTTTCTTCACTCACGGCCGCTGCTCGCGGCTGTTCCAACGCGTTACCGCATTGACTGCAAAAATGGCTGCGCACCACATTGCGGTGCCCACATTTCGGACAGGAAACCTTCATTTTAGAAGAAGGCATGGCAACAAACAACCCTTTGCTGCCTTCAATCACTTTTACATCCCTGACGACAAAACAACTATCAAATGTAACGGTCGCGTATGCTTTAAGCTTTTTATTGGACTCTTTGTTTCGAAGCATTATTCTTACTTCAGTGACATCCACGCGAATCACCCCTTTCCGGATGTGAGTTCGGCCCTATAGGCTGGCAACTGCCACTACATCAGCAAAGTCCCGCAATTCCCTTTTAATGCGCGCCGCCTCCTCTCGGTTGCGATTTAGACAAAAAAAGACTGAGCCACTGCCTGTCATCAATACATTACCCGCTCCCGCGGAGAGTATTCTCTGCTTTGTCTGCGCCAATTGGGAATATAGCTTAAAGCTTACCTGTTCCAGCCGGTTAAACATCCTCCGACCGGTCTCGCTTAAATCTCCGCTTTTTAAAGCGTAAACAAGGAGTTTAACACCATTTTTTTTATCTGTCAAGTATGGTTCGATATTTCTAAATACCTCTGCTGTAGAGACAAACAGGGGTGGTATTACCAGAAGAACCTGATAGGTTTCGGTCAGAAGAAAAGGTTCCAGGATATCACCGCGCCCCCTGCCGATTGCCGCGGATTGCGGCATGAGAAAAAAAGGCACGTCCGCTCCCAGTTCCCGGCCTAATTCCATCAGAACCTCGGGAGACAAATCAAGCTTCCAGAACCTGTTTAAAGCCTGTAGAGTTGCCGCGGCATCGCTTGAACCACCGCCCAGCCCGGCACCACAAGGAATCGACTTTTCCAGATGAATGCTTACGCCGGCAGAACATCCGGTCCTGGCTTGAAGCAGACCGGCCGCCCGGCAAACAAGGTTAGTTTCATCCGAAGGCACGCCTGGGTAATCACAGCTAAGTTCGATACCTGAAACGCGGGGGGAGAAAGTAAGCCGGTCATGAAGGCCGACCTTCAGGAGGACGGTTTCTACTTCATGATAACCATCTTCCCGTTTACCGATCACTTCCAGAAACAGATTTATTTTCGCGGGGGTCTTAACCAGCACTGCTTTTACTTACTTCCGAGTGTTTCCTGACAAGCTGTTACAATATCCTTTGCCTGAAGACCGTATAAGCGAAGCAGTTCATCCGGCTCCCCGGATTGACCAAATCTGTTTTCGACTCCCAGATTGCGAAATGGCTTACTTATACCTCTTTTGCACATCACTTCCTGCACTGCCGCGGCTAATCCGCCTGTGGTCGAATGTTCTTCGCAGACAACTACCCCCTTCACCCGGGGCAGCACTTCTGCCAGAGTTTCCGCATCAAAAGGTTTAAGCGTATGCATATTAAGCACTGTGCAGCTTATACCTTCTTCCTGAAGAGTCTCTGCAGCATCCAGAGCCTCTTTGACCATAATGCCGCAGGCTATAACAGCCACATCATCCCCTGACCGCAGCTGTTCGGCCCGGCCCAGCTCGAATTCTTTTTTTCCCGGAATCGAACAGACCTTGGCCCGGCCCAACCGGACATAGAAAGGTCCCGGATGAAGTGCGGCAGTAAGAATGGCCTCCCTTGTCTGGGGCCCATCGCAGGGAACAATTACCTTCATATTCGGAATAGCCCGCATGATGGCAATATCCTCAAGGGCCTGATGCGTAGCGCCGTCCGGCCCCACAGTCAATCCAGCGTGGGTGGCAACTATCTTTACGTTCAGATTACTGTAGCATACCGAATTGCGGACCTGATCCCAGGCCCGTCCGGTAGCGAACATCGCGAACGTGG